>NZ_JBHXJK010000021.1:25077-96273 GCF_042723255.1 Amycolatopsis thailandensis | reverse complement strand
GGCAAAGAGGGTTAGAACCCTCTTTGCCACTCACGACCCCCTTTCGAAATAGTGCCAATCGCCGAAATCGGGCGCCTAAGTCCCGAAAACCGTCCCTTATGGACACTCGAGAGAGTTGCCGGGGCTCGTTGGCAAACCCGCTCCAGCCCCCGACACGACACTCACCGCAGGCGGTAGGCGTTCGTGATCGTCTGCGTCACCGAGTTCCCGGCCGAATCCGTCGCCGACAGCCGTAGCGACACGAAGGGCGAGGAGCCGAACGGCGGCGCCACGACGAAGGCCTGCCGCCGCGGACCGCTGCCGAAGACGAGCTGCCGTCGCCAGGTTTTCCCGCCGTCGAAAGAAGCCTCGGCGGTGACCTGCCGGAGAGTGCCCGTCATTCCCGCTGACCGCTCGACCTCGATCGGCACGGCGAGCGGGAACAGGCGCCAGGCGTCGTTGGCCGGGCCGAGCGACGGGGTGGCCTTCAGCGTCATGAGCGGCAGCGGCGTCTCCCCTGCCGTCCGCTGCGAGCGGAACTTCCACGACACGGCCACGGTGCCGGACAACTCGGCGTTGGCGCCTTCCGGCCGTTTCGCGTCGACGGTCAGCGTGTAGTCGCCCGCTTCGGGCGGCACGGTGAAGGTGACCGGGCCGGCGTTCGGCCAGATGTGGCCGGGAACCTTGGGGACCGAACCGATCTCCTTCCCGTTCCGCGACAGCCGCGTCGTGCCTTCCATCGCCGAAACGCTGACGCGCTCACCCCTCGCCGAAAGCAGCGGAAGCAGGACGCTGAAGGTGTCACCGTCACGGACCGTCTTGGTCAGCTTTCCCAGGGTCGGACCGACGACCGCGCGATTCCAGTCCTCTTCGGACTTCTGACCCGGGCGGTATTCCACCCCCGAGGCGGTTTCGTGGATGTCACCCAAAGTTCCGTTGGAGCCGACCCGTTCCACGAAGAGCCGCTTCAGCCAGCGGATCTTCCCGGCGGTGTAGAACTCCTCGCGCGTCGAGGGCAACTGTGCCTGAGCGGTGAGGAACCAGGCGTTGCCGAGGGCGACTTCGTTGTCGTAGGGCGAGGGCAGCACGTGCAGGTTGCCCCATTGCTTGCCGGTGGAGGCGTAGGTGGCGTTCACCTTCGCCAGTTCGTGGTCGCGCACCCGGTACGCGGAAACGTCGGGAACCCGGCCCTTGCTGGGGAATTGCAGGTTGTAGACGTACGGACTGTTCTCCGAACGGCCCTCGGCGGTCTGCTTGCTCAGCATGGTCGTGACGAGGAAGTCGAAGTCGGGCACGTCCGTGCGGGTGGGGGCGACGTAGGAGAACTGCTCTTCATGGAAGAGCCTCGGCTGGTACCACGAATGGCTCGTCGCTCCTCGGCCCGCGACCTGTTCGGAGAAGACGACGATCTGACCGTTCGAACTGGCGTCCTCGCGATCCGTCCGCACCGTCACGGGTTTCGCCGATCGCCCGTCCAGCACCACTTCCCGGTTCCGGTCGAGCACGAAACCCGGCTCGCTGACCAGGTTCGACCCCGTCGGCTCGTTGATCTGCGCGACGAAGAGGTAGCGGCCCTGCGGCAACCGGACCGGTCCGCCGCCTTCCCGTGCGTCGTAGATCTTCGTGTCGCCACTGTCCAGATTGGTCACGATCAGGATGCCGCTCGGCCCCTGCGGACCGGGGCCGTTGCCCTTGCGGTCGAAGAGCTTGACGTCGGCCGTGAAGACCTCGCGCTGAAGGTCTGCGCCGATCAGGCTGCGGACTTCGGCGCCGGAGGCGGACGTGGCGAGCAGGGTGCCGCCATACGCGCCGCGAGGTTTCTGCCCGGGGTGCACGGTGACCATCGCGGTCGCGGTCGCCCCGGCCGGCACGGTGATCCGCGGCCGGTCGACCGTGAACAGGCCGTCGACAGCGGGCTTCCCGTTCTCGTCGCGGACGTCCAGCCGCAGATCGAGATCGACGGGCGCGTCCCCGCTGTTGCGGTAGGTGATCTCCCGGGTCAGCGGTTTCGGGTCGGCCACCGGAACGGTGCCGAAGGCCAGCGTGCTGACGTCGGCGTTCACGCGCTGCCCGACAGCCTTGGCGACGTCGGTGCGTCCCGCTCCTTGCTGGAAGACGGTCAGTCCTTCGGCCGGCTTCGCGCTGCCCGTGAGACCGGCCTTGATCTGCTCCGGCCGCCAGTCGGGATGCTGCTGGACGAGCAACGCCGCCGCGCCCGCCACATGCGGCGTCGCCATCGAGGTGCCCGACATCGGCTGGTAGCCGCCGCCGGCTTTCGCCGCGACGATCTCCACGCCCGGCGCGGTGATCTCCGGCTTGACCGCGTTGTCGCCCTTGCGCGGCCCCTTGCCGGAGAACGACGCGAGCGCGTCGGCCCGGTCCACCGCGCCGACGGTGAGTGCCGCGTCGGCGCTGCCCGGCGATCCGATCGTGCCCGCGCCGCGCTCCCCGTCGTTGCCCGCGGCGATGACGAACAGGACGCCGTGCTCCTCGCTGAGCCGGTTCACCGCCGCTTCCAGCGGATCGATGTCCTCGCCGTCTTCACCGCCGAGGCTCAGGTTGATCACCTTGGCGCCTTCGGCGACGGCCCACTCCATCCCGCTGATGATCTCCGACCAGCCGCCGCTGCCGTCGTCCCCGAGCACCTTGCCCACGAGCAGCCCGGCGTCGGGCGCGACACCCTTGAGCCGTCCGGCGGACGCCGCACCGGAACCGAGGATGGTCGAGGCGACGTGGGTGCCGTGGCCGTGCCGGTCGGTGGGGTCGCCACCGCCGGAGAAGTCCTTGGCCGCGACCACCTTGCCCGCCAGATCCGGGTGAGCGGCGTCGACACCGGTGTCCAGCACCGCGACCTTGACGTCCTTGCCGGTGAACCCGCTCCGCCAGGCCTGCGGCGCGCCGATCTGGGGCACGCTGTGGTCGAGGTTCGCCTTGACCCGGTGGTCCAGCCACACTTTCCGCACCGAAGCCGCGTGAGGACCGGTCAACGTGGACCAGAACTCGCCCGCGCGCTCCTTGGGCTGGGCGAACGCGGTCGCGCCGACGCTGTCCAGCCGCCGGACCGCGGTCGCGCCCGCGACGGCCACCGCACCGTCCTGCCGCACGATCAGCGGGAGGGTCGATCGCGCGCTGTCGTCGTAGCCGTCGGCGAGCAGCCGGTCGATCCGGAACAGTCGCTCGTCCAAGACGCCCTTCGCCACCAGCGGGAGGGCGTCGGCCGGGTAGACCGACCAGCCGTCCTTGTCCTGGCTGCGCTGGAAGCCCATCCGTTCGCGGCCGGGTCCCGGCAGCACGGAGAGGGCGGGCACCTCGCCTCGCCGCTCCTGCACGGTGATCCGGTCACCGGTGATCAGGGTGAGGGTGCGCGGGCCGGGCGCCGCGGCGCTCTCCTCCGGCGACAGGCCGGGCGCGGCCTGCGCGACTTGCGCGCCGGTCGCTCCGAGCATGGTCACCAGGAGCAGGCCTGCCAGGACAGGGGCTCTTCGGCGCATGTGGCACCTCCGTTTGCGCTCGTATCGGTGCGCCGAGGCTTTCGGAAGTGCAGGTCGGAGCGCTATACGTCGGGACCGATCAGGTCGTCCGGAATATCCGTTCGGGCACGGGCCCACCCATCGTGATGACGATCACAGGGGGCGCATCCCTATAAACCAACCGCTTAGTACGGCAGACTCGGCGTCACTTCCACTCGACGACGAGGAGTCACCCGTGACCGAACATCCCTCCCGCGTAGCGATCGTCACCGGCGCCGGCCGCGGCATCGGCGCGGCGGTGGCCAAGCGGCTCGCTTCCGACGGGTTCGCCGTCGGCCTGCTGGACCTCGACGAGGCGGGCGTCAAGCAGGGTGCCGAGGCGATCGTCGCCGAGGGCGGCAAGGCCGTCGGCGTCTCGCTGGACGTCAACGACGCGGCACAGGTCGAAGCCGCGGTGACCCGGGTGGCCGAGGAACTCGGCGCGCCGACCGTGCTGATCAACAACGCCGGCATCACCCGCGACAACCTGCTGTTCAAGATGACCGAACAGGACTGGGACTCGGTGCTGGGCGTGCACCTGAAGGGCTCGTTCCTGATGACCCGCGAGGTGCAGAAGTACCAGACGCAGGAGAAGTGGGGCCGCATCGTCAACCTGTCCAGCACGTCGGCGCTGGGCAACCGCGGCCAGGTCAACTACTCCGCGGCCAAGGCGGGCATGCAGGGCTTCACCAAGACCCTCGCGATCGAACTGGGCAAGTTCAACGTCACCGCGAACGCCATCGCCCCGGGCTTCATCGCCACCGACATGACCGCGGCGACCGCCGAGCGGATCGGCATGTCGTTCGAGGACTTCAAGGCGGCGGCCGCGTCGCAGATCCCGGTGCAGCGCGTCGGCACCCCCGACGACATCGCCAACCTCGCGTCGTTCCTGGTGAGCGACGGCGCCGGGTTCATCTCCGGCCAGGTCATCTACGTCGCCGGCGGACCGAAGGACTGAGCCATGCGCGAATTCGCCTCCCTGCAGGAGTTCGAGAACGCCGTCGGCGAGCACTTCGGCTACAGCGAATGGCTCACCCTCACCCAGGACCGGGTGAACCTGTTCGCCGACGCCACCGACGACCACCAGTGGATCCACGTCGACGTCGAGAAGGCGGCCGAAGGCCCGTTCGGGGCGCCGATCGCCCACGGCTTCCTGACGCTGTCGCTGATTTCGGGCTTCGTCGGGAAGCTCTACCGGGTCCACGGACTGAAGATGGGCATCAACTACGGCCTGAACAAGGTCCGGTTCCCCCAGCCGGTCAAGGTGGGCTCGAAGATCCGCGCGGGCGCCGAACTGGTCGAGGTCACCGACGTCACCGGTGGCAAACAGGCCGTCGTCCGGTGGACGATCGAGATCGACGGCGAGCCGAAGCCGGCGTGTGTCGCGGAGATGGTCGTCCGGCTGATCGCCTGAGCGGGTGACCTCCGGCACCTCGCCGGGCCACCACTACCCGACATACCGACCGGTCGGTACTGTAACCGGAAAGCGAGACGCTGGAGGCACCATGAACCAGACCGACCTGCCGGGCCTCGACCTGGCCAGGCTCAAGGCCCATCTGGACGAGCACCGGCCGGGCCTCGTCCAGGGCGACCTGAGCGGCGAGGTCGTGGAAGGGGGCCGGTCCAACCTCACCTACATCGTGGGCGACGGCCGGTCCCGCTGGGTGGTGCGCCGCCCGCCGCTGGGCCACGTCCTGCCGACGGCGCACGACATGGGCCGCGAGTTCCGGGTGATCTCCGGTCTGCACGGCACGGCCGTCCCGGTGCCGGAAACGGTGCTGCTGTGCGAGGACACCGACGTCATCGGCTCGCGGTTCTACGTGATGGAGTTCGTGGCGGGCACGCCTTTCCGCTCGGACACCGAACTGGCCGCGCTGGGCCCCGCGCGGACGAAGGCGATCGCGGACGAGCTCGTCGACACCCTCGTCGAACTGCACGCCGTCGACCCGGAGTCGGTGGGGCTCGGCGATTTCGGCCGTCCGGAGGGCTTCCTCGAACGCCAGCTGCGGCGCTGGAAGAAGCAGCTCGACGGCAACCGCAGCCGCGATCTCCCCGGCGTCGACGAACTGCATGACCGGCTCGCCTCGTCGGTGCCGGAATCGGGTAAGCCGTCGATCGTCCACGGCGACTACCGGCTGGACAACGTGCTGGTGAACGCCGACGACCGGATCACCGCGGTGCTGGACTGGGAGATGTCCACGCTCGGCGATCCGCTGACCGACCTCGCCCTCCTGGTGGCCTACGCCGAACGCGACAAGGTGTCCTTGCAGTTCGTGTCCAATGCCAGCTCGGCGCCGGGTTACCCACGCAACGACGAGGTCGTCGCGCGGTACGCCGAGCGTTCGGGCCGCGACGTCTCCCGGCTCGACTGGTACGTGAGCTTCGCCTTCTTCAAACTCGCGGTGATCCTGGAAGGCATCCACCTCCGCTACAGCAAGGGGCAGACCGTCGGTGCCGGGTTCGACGGCATCGGGTCGGGCGTCGTCCCGTTGATCGCGCACGGAATCGAGACTCTCAAGGAAGAGGGATAGCAAGATGGACTTCGCCTTCGACGCGAAAACTGAGGAGCTGCGGGGAAAACTCCTCGATTTCATGGATTCGCACATCTACCCGGCCGAGGCCGTCTTCGAGGCTCAGCTGGCCGAGCGCGACAGCGAATGGTCGCAGCCGCCGGTCGTCGAGGAACTGAAGGCCGAGGCCCGCAAACGCGGACTGTGGAACTTCTTCCTCCCCGGTGACCACGGCGCGGGGCTGACGAACCTGCAGTACGCGCCGCTGGCCGAGATCACCGGCCGCAGCATCCGGCTGGCCCCGACCGCGCTGAACTGCGCGGCGCCGGACACCGGGAACATGGAAGTCCTCACCATGTTCGGTACCGACCGGCAGAAGAAGCAGTGGCTCCAGCCGTTGCTGGACGGCGAGATCCGGTCCGCGTTCGCGATGACCGAACCCGACGTCGCCTCCTCCGACGCGCGCAACATCGCCACCAGCATCCGCCGGGACGGCGACGAGTACGTCGTCAACGGCCGCAAGTGGTACATCTCCGGCGCGATGAACCCGAACTGCAAGATCTTCATCGTGATGGGCAAGACCGATCCCGACGGCCCACCGCACAAGCAGCAGAGCATGATCCTGGTCCCCCGCGACACTCCCGGCATGACCGTGAAGCGCGGCATGCACGTGTTCGGCTACACCGACGGCGATCACGGCGGGCACGCCGAAGTGCTCTTCGAGGACGTCCGAGTGCCCGCGGAGAACCTCATCGCCGGTGAGGGTGACGGATTCGCCGTCGCGCAGGCCCGCCTCGGACCGGGGCGGATCCACCACTGCATGCGTGCCATCGGCATGGCCGAGCGCGCGCTGGAACTGATGTGCCGCCGGGCGCTCTCGCGCGAGACCTTCGGCAAGCCGATCGCCGAACAGGGTGTGGTGCAGGACTGGATCGCCGAAGCGCGGGTCAAGATCGAGCAGCAGCGGCTGCTGGTGCTCAAGACCGCGTGGCTGATGGACACCGTCGGCAACCAGGGCGCGCACACCGAGATCCAGGCGATCAAGATCTCCACGCCGATCACCGTCGAATGGATCCTCGACAAGGCCGTGCAGCTGTTCGGCGCGGGCGGGGTCAGCCAGGACTTCCCGGTCGCCGAGATGTGGGCGCAGGTCCGGACGCTGCGGCTCGCCGACGGCCCGGACGAGGTGCACAAGCGCTCGCTGGCGCACCGTGAACTGAAGAAGTACCGCGGGGAGGCTTCGAAGTGACCACTGTGGACGATCTGAAGCGGCGCGTGGCCGATCTGCTGGCCGCGTATCCGCCGGAAAGCACGCCGCGCCAAGACTTCCTCGACGCGCGGTTCGACGCCGGACTGGCGTGGATCCACTTCCCCGAGGGGCTTGGCGGCCTGAGCGCGCCGCGTTCGCTCCAGTCCGTCGTGGACAAGGAGCTCGCCGCGGCGGGCGCGCCGGACAACGACAAACGGCGGATCGGGATCGGCCTCGGGATGGCCGCGCCGACCATTCTCGCCTTCGGCACGCCCGAACAGCACCAGCGCTTCCTGCGTCCACTGTGGACCGAACGTGAGGTGTGGTGCCAGCTGTTCAGCGAGCCGGGCGCCGGATCCGACCTCGCCGCGCTGGGCACCCGCGCGGTCCGCGACGGCGACGACTGGGTGGTCACCGGGCAAAAGGTCTGGACGTCGGGCGCGCACAAGTCGCAGTGGGCCATCCTGGTCACCCGTACCGATCCCGACGTGCCGAAACACCGCGGCATGACGTACTTCCTGTGCGACATGACCGCGCCGGGCGTGGAGGTCCGGCCGCTGCGCCAGATCACCGGCGAGGCCGAGTTCAACGAGGTCTTCCTCAGCGAGGTCCGCATCCCCGACGCGCACCGCCTCGGCGCGGTCGGCGAGGGCTGGAAGGTCGCGCAGACCACGCTGATGAACGAGCGGGTCGCGATCGGCGGCACCGAGTTCCCACGGGACGGCGGCATGGTCGGCGTCGTCACGGACGTCTGGCGGGAGCGGCCGGAGCTGCGGACGTCCGAACTGCACGACAGGCTGCTGAAACTGTGGGTGGAGGGCGAAAGTCTGCGCCTGGTGAGTTCGCGGCTGCGGCAGCAACTCGCCGCCGGCGCGCCGGGCCCGGAGGGTTCCGCGGTCAAGGTCGCGTTCTCCGAACTGAACCAGGCCGCGTCCGGGCTGGAGATCGAACTGCTCGGTGACGAAGGCCTGCGCTACGACGACTGGACGATGCGGCGTCCCGACGGCGTGAACTTCCTCGGCCGCGAAGCCGGGTACCGCTATCTGCGCGCGAAGGGGAACTCGATCGAGGGCGGCACCTCGGAGGTCCTGCGCAACATCATCGCCGAACGCGTGCTGGGACTGCCGTCCGAGCCGCGGATCGACAAGGACGTCGCCTGGAAGGACCTGCCCCGATGAGCGACCTGTTGTACTCAGAGGTCGAAGAGGACCTTCGCGCCAGCGTCCGCGATCTGTTCCGCGACCGCGCGGAACCGGCGGCCCTGATCACCAGGACCGAGACGGCCGAACCGTACGACCTGTCGTTGTGGCGCACGCTCGCCGCCGACCTCGGCGCGGCCGGTCTCGCCGTCCCGGAGGCGCTGGGTGGGCACGGCGCCTCGGCGCGCGAAGTCGCCGTCGTGATGGAAGAACTCGGGCGCAGTGTCGCCCCCGTCCCCTATCTCGGCAGCGCCGTCCTGGCGACGTCGGCCTTGCTGGCGACCGACACCTCGCAGGCGGAAGTGGCGGAGAAGCTCGGGAAACTGGCCGCGGGCGCGCTCATCGGCGCGCTGGCCGTACCGCTGTCGACGGCGCCCGGCGCCGAGTTCCCGTCGACGGTCACCGCGGCCGCGGACGGGACGCTCAGCGGCGGGATCCGCAGCGTCGCCGACGGCTCGGTGGCCGAGCTGATCGTCGTCCCGGCGGTGGGGCCCGACGGTCCCGGCCTCTACACGGTGGACGCGGCTTCGGCGGGCGTGACGGTCACCGAGGCGATTTCCCTGGACCTGACCCGGCGCATCGCCGACGTCACCTTGGAGAACGTGGCCGCGAAACGCGTCGCCGACGCCACGACGGCGGCGTCCGCGCTGGACACGGCCCTCGTGACGGCGGCGGGACTGCTCGCCTCGGAACAGCTCGGGATCGCCGAATGGGCGCTGACCGAAACGGTGCGCTATCTCAAGGAGCGCTACCAGTTCGGCCGCCAGGTCGGGTCCTTCCAGTCGCTGAAACACCGGCTGGCGAACCTGTACACGGATCTGGTCAACGCCAGGGCGACCGCGCGCTACGCCGCCGACTGCCTGGCTTCCGGCGAGGACATCGCGATCGCCGTCGCGGTGGCGCAGGCCCGGAACTCCCCCATCGCCGTCCACGCCGCCGAAGAGGCTGTCCAGCTGCACGGCGGGATCGGCATGACCTGGGAACACCCCGCGCACCTGTACCTGAAGCGCGCGAAGAGCGACGAGATCGCCTTGGGCACTCCAGGACGGCATCGCGCGGCCCTCGCGCCGCTGATCGACCTGCCCGCCTGATCTCCCCCGGCGGGGTCCGGCCCGGAAAGTGTCGGACCCCGCCGGTACAACCTGTTCGAACAAATGATCGAACAGGGAGTCATCATGAAACTACTCGTGGCCACCTCGCAGACCCAGGGCGAGCGGGCGAACGACTTCAACCACTGCGTCGAGGGCGAGCTGCTCTGGATCGCGCCGTGCTGCGACGACGGCGAGAGCTCGCCCGATTCCCACTGCGGCTGCGGCCGGTCGTTCGGCGGCTTGAACTCGCATCGCGGGACGACGACAGCACTCGTCGCGGAACTGCCCGGTTTCACCTGCTCCGACTACGCCGAGGCGTTGCGGTCGAGCCTGGCCGCCCAGGGCTGGCCTCCCTCTGCCGCCGACGAGGTGGCGGCGGGATTGCTCGCCTTCGCCTTCAACTGGGAGGTGGGAGCGGTGCTCGAACGCCGGTGCGACCTGTTCGTCGAACGCCTGGTGACAGCGCCGGGCTGAGCTGCGTCGCTACTCGGGGCGCAACGAGGCCAGCAGGAGATCGGCGAAGTGGTCACCGATCTGGCGGGCCGAGAGCGCGCCGCCGCGCCGGTACCAGGAACCGAGGTGGTGCACCGAGCCGAAGAAGAAGTCGACGATCACGTCGGCCGGTTTGTCCGCGCGGAACTCGCCGGACGCCTGGCCTTCCTCG
The DNA here is from genome assembly GCF_042723255.1 of Amycolatopsis thailandensis. Lineage (NCBI taxonomy): Bacteria > Bacillati > Actinomycetota > Actinomycetes > Pseudonocardiales > Pseudonocardiaceae > Amycolatopsis > Amycolatopsis thailandensis. The sequence goes on along the minus strand of NZ_JBHXJK010000021.1, from coordinate 86,072 downwards.
ATCAGCGTGCGGAACCGCTCGTGGTACTTGCGGCGTTCCGCGCGGACGGCCTTCTGCTTCTCCACGCTGAGCTGGTGCATGGACTGCATGAAGATCGTGTTGTCGTCGAGGTTGTCGATCGTGCTGACGACGACGTCGGAGGCGGCGGACCGCAGCCGCTCCCGCAGCGGCGCCTCACTCGAAGCCACCTTTTCCAATTGCTCGGTCTGCGCGCGCAGCACCCGGGCGTAGATCTCGTAAAGGAGGTCGTCCTTGGAGCCGAAGTAGTGGTACATCGCCCCCTTGGTGACCCCGGCCGCCTCGACGATCTCCTGCACGGAGGTGCGGTCGAAGCCCTTCTTGGCGAAGAGCTTCGTGGCGTGCGACAGCAGACGGCGCGGGACGGCGGCCTGATCTTCGCCGCTCGCCTCGGCCTTCCTGGTGGTCGCTCGTGTCATGGCCGGCTCCTTCTCGTGCGGACTCTCAGCATACCGGCCGGTTTGTCGACGGCCGGAGAACCGCCGGTGTCCGGGAGGAATCACCGATCACCGGCCGACCGGGACGACCTCGACGGCACGGTTCATACGGTTGGGTGACGGCCAGCCGGGCTCCGTCCTGGTGAACTGGGCGCATGAGCACCAGGCACCCGGGCGCCGGGACGGGACTGCGGGCCGATGTCCGCACCGAGGAGGTCAGGGCCCTGAGGGACGACACCGGTCCCGGCGCGACCCCGCTGACGGTGCTCGCGGGCGAACCCGGCTGCGGCCGCGGCACCGTGCTGGACAGGCTCGCCGAGGAACTCACCCCGTCGGCCAAGGTGCTGGTGCTGCGGCTGGCCGAACTCGACCGGTCACTCCCGTACGGCGCGATCTTCCGGCTTCTCGTCCTCCTCGGCGCGGACCGGGCCGAGGAGGAGCCCGCGCGCCGGTCCGTGCTGGCCATGCTGGCCAGGGCGGGCGAAACCACGCCGACCCCGGAGGCCGTCGCGAAGATCGCGACGGCCGTGTTCGCCCTCCTGCGCACGCAGACCCCGCTGGTGATCCTGGTCGACGACGCGCAGTGGCTCGACGAACACACCGCCCGGCTGGTGAGCCCGCTCCTGCACCGGTGCTCGGCGGAGACGTCGATCAGCGTGGTGGCGACGCTGCGGATCGGCGCGGGAGACGACCTGTCCGGAAGTCCCGCGCTGCTTGGCGCCTTCGCCCGGTTGCGGGCGGGCGGCCACGCGAAGTTGCGGCTCCTCCGGCCGCTTTCGCGAGCCCAGTCACGGTCCCTGCTGACGGGGCTGGTGTCCGCCCTGCCGAACGACGGCCTGGTGACCGAACTGCACGCCGCGGCCCGGGGCAACCCCGCCGCGCTGACCGCGCTCGTGCACGGCTACCGGTCCGCCGGCGCCTTGCGGATCGTCGACCGCACCGCCTACCGCGTCGACAGGGTCGATCAGCCGGTGGCCACCGAGGACCATCCGCTCCTGCGGGCGGTGACCGGGGCGGGAGGCGGAGTGCGTGAGGTGGCCGAGACGATGGCGGTGCTCGGCCCGCTCGGCACCTCGGCCACCGCGCTGGCCGCGGCAGCGCTCGGGTGGCGGGAGGCCGAACTCCGCGCGGTGCTGGACAGGCTCGTCGCCGAACGGGTCCTGGTGCGGGATCGCGACGGCGGGCACCGGTTCCGGGTCGCGGCCGTCCGGGACGCCCTGCTGACCGGGATCGGGCCGTATGCCACGCGCAGTCTTGCCGCCCAGGCGGTCCACGCGGTGTGGTCGGGATCCGCGTCCGTCTCCGACCCGGATCTGGTGCTCGACTGGATCACCCAGGCCGGGTCGCTCGTCGACACGCGGCGTGCCTCGGAGGAGCTGATCAAGAACGGCGAGCGCGTCCTGTTCACCGACGGGGCCAAGGCGGAGCGCTGGCTCCACGCGACGTTGGCCTGGGTGACCGAACCGCCCGAGCGGACGGCCGTGCTGATGCTGCTGAGCTCGGCGAAGGCCGTGCACTACCGGGCGGCCGAAGCCGGGGACTGCGCGCGGCAGGTGCTCTGCAAACATCTCGGACACTTGGACCCGGCTCAAGCGCAGGAACTGTCGACCGTGTTCATCTCCGGGCTCGCCGCCCGCCGCGACCTCGGTGAGCTCGCCGAAATCGCCGCGGGCGCGTCACCGGTGCTGCCGGACGACCCCGCCCTGATGGTGGTCAACCGGGCCTATGCCCTGCTGCTGAGCCATCGCTGGATCGAGACGCGCGACCTGCTCGAACGGGAACGCGCGGTGTGGACCGGCAGCAACCACATCACCGCCGACTTCGGCACGATGTTCCTCGCGGCCTGCGGCGTCGTGCTCGGCGACACGTCCCAGCTGCACACCCTCGTGGCGCATCCGGAACTGTGGCGGGCGGCGCACCTGCCGCACTATGCGGTCGAACATCGCCGGTTCGAAGTGGAAATGCTGTTGCAGCTGGGAGAACTCCGGCAGGTGCGGCAGCGGATCACAGCGTCCGGGCTGGCCGTCGGCGAGCTGCCCGTGGCGAACCGGTTCGCGCTGAACTACCTGGGCGGGCACTGGGCGGAGGCGATGGAACTGGCCCGCCGGACCATGCTGGGCGGCACCGATCCGGCGCGGCCACTGCATTTCCTGCTGACACAATGCGCGATCCGGATCCTCGGGGCGCAGGGCTGGCTTTCCCGGGCCAGGGCACTCGCCGCCGACAGCCGTCCGTCCGGGATGCGGCACTCGATCGACCACGCCGAGTTCACCGTGCTCAGCAAGCTCGGCGACACCGAAGGCGCCGACGCGTTGCTGTACTCGGCCGCGCGCAGCGCCGATGCGGGCGGCTACGTCCTGGGCACCGAAGACCTCTGGGCCGACCTGGCGCGCTCCGCGCTCGCACGGAACAAGCAGCGCGAAGGTGAGCACTGGGTCCGGCGCGCGGCGCGCACGGCCACCCAGCTCGACACCGCCCGCGCGCACCAGAACCACCATCTGGCCCGCGCGGCGGTCCATGGCGAGCCCGCCGCCGCCCGGCGCGCCGCGGCCATCGCCCGCGAACGCCGGGACGTCCCGTACGAGTCGGCCATGACGCTCCTGCACGCGGGTCTCGCTGGGCACCGGCCGGAACAGTCGTGGACCGAGGCGTACGAACTGTTCGGCGAGGTCGGCGCCTGGTTCTGGCGCGGCCGGGTACGGAAGCTGTTACGTGACAACGGCTTCGCCGGCCCGGGCCGGACGGAGACGACAGCCGAGAACGAGCGGCTGCTGGCGATCCTCGTCGCCGAGGGCCTCACCAACCGTCAACTGGCTGTCGTCCTCGAAACCAGCGAGAAGAGTGTCGAAGGCAGGCTCAGCAGGCTGTTCTCCCGGACCGGGTACACGTCCCGGGTGGAACTCGCGGCGGGCATCCTGACCGGTGAATACCGTACCTGACCCCCGCATCCAGAGGACTAAATGCGCGAGGGGGCGCGCGTCTAGCAGTGAGAACGTCCACAGTCAACACATCGGGCGGTAACTGGCATCGTTCTCGCGTGCCACTGGCACCGAGCCAGTATCCGCGCCACAACGTTGTCGGGAGGCGGGGTGCGGGGCCACGGTGGAGATCGTCTTCGCAAGCCCTGGACAAGGTGGTGACCCCGTGCGTTTCGATCTCCTCGGCCCCTTCAACGTCGTGCACGACGGACGTCCGGTCGTGCTGCGCGGGGCGACCCAGCGGGCCGTGCTCGCCTATCTCCTGTTGCGCCACAACGAGGTCATCGCCACCAGCACCCTCCTTCAGGCGATCTGGGCGGACGACATCCCCGCCACCGCGCGCAAGATGGTGCAGAACGCCGTTTCCGGGCTGCGCGCCACACTGGCCCAGCGCACCGGCGCCGCCGAGCAGGCGATGCTGCTCACCCACGCGCCCGGTTACCTGCTGCGCGTCGACAGCGACCAGGTCGACGTCTCCCGCTTCCGGCGGCTCGCCACCGAAGGCCGGACAGCACAGGCGGGCGGCGAGGTCGACCGGGCCGTCTCGGCCTACCGTGACGCGCTCGCGCTGTGGCGTGGCCCGGTGCTCGCCGACCTCACCGAGACCGGTGTCGTGTGGCCCGAACTGGTCGCGCTGGAGGATCAGCGGATCGCCGTCCACGAGGATCTCTTCGGGCTGGAGCTGGACCGGGGGCACCACCACGAGGTGCTGACCGACCTGCGCGGGATGGCGGAGGCCAACCCGAACCGCGAGCGGCTCAACGCCCAGCTGATGACCGCGCTCTACCGCTGCGGCCGCCACGTCGACGCTCTCGAGGTCTACCGCGCGACGCGGGCCAGCCTCGCCGAGGGTCTCGGCCTGGAGCCGGGCAAGGAGCTGCGCGAACTGGAACGCGCGATCCTCCAGCACGACGAAGCCCTGCTCACCCGGCGCCCGGAACCGGCACCGCGCCCCGAACCCGTGCCGTCGGCCGAACCCACCCCGGTGGTCGAGCCGCTGCCCTTCGCTCCCGCCCCGGTGATCGCCCTGCCCCGCACCGAGCCCGTCGAGAGCGAGCGGAAGCCGGTCGTCGCGATCGGCGTCGCCCTCGCCGCCACTCCGGACGACGACCCCGAAGAGGCCGTCGAGGTCCAGGCGCGGCTGCGGACCGTCGTCGAAGAGGAGGCTCTCGCCGCGGGTGCGCACCTGCCCGGGGAATCGGGCCCGGTCGTGCTGGCCCTGTTCGGCCTCCCCCGCACCGATGACGACGACGCCGTCCACGCGACCCGGACCGCGCTGCGCATCCACGACCGGCTGGCCACGGCCGGCATCGCCACCCAGATCGGCGTCGACAGCGGAGACGTCCTCGTCGAGTTCACCACCGCGGGCCCCGGTCAGGTGGCGGGCCCCGTGCTGGACCGCTGTGTCCGCTCGGCGCTGCGCGCGCCCGAAGGCCGGATCCGGGTTTCGGACGTGGTCCGCGAGGCCTCCGAACCCTCCGTGGTGCACGAGGCGTCGGAAGACTCACCTGGCTGGTGGCACGCGGTTTCCGCCCGCCAGCACCCGGTGGCGGAGCCCGCCGACCCCGGCGGCTTCGTCGGCCGCGAGCACGACCTCGATCTGCTGAGCCATCTTCTCGGTTTCGTCGAACGCGGCGGCCGCCCGCATCGGGTGACGGTGCTCGGCGAGCCCGGGATCGGCAAGTCGCGGCTCCTCGCCGAGTTCGCCGAGACGCTGTCCGAGCAGCCCCGGATCCGGGTGCTGGACGCCGGGGCCGACGTCGCCGAAGCGTTCGCCGTCGTCCCGGGCCTGCTCCCCCAGACCGCCTCGCGCCTGCGCACCGAGGGCGGCGACTCGGCGCTCCGGGCCGCCGCCGGCGAACTGACCGCCTTCGGACCGCTGGTGGTGCTGGCCGACGATCTGCACCGCGCCGACCTCGATACCCGAGACGCCGTGGACCGGCTCGGGGAGGCTTGCTCGGGACTGCCGGTCCTGATCGTCGCGTCCGCCCGGCCCGGGTTGCTGGAAGCCGAACACGGCGAACGCTGCGGGACGACGGTCAGCCTCGCGCCGCTTTCCGACGACGCCGTCGGCAAACTGCTCGACAAGCTGTTGCCCGGCACCGCCCGGCTCATCCGCGGCAGGCAGGAACTGATCGGCAGGATCGGCGGCAACCCGCGCTTCGCGCACGCGTACGCCCAGGGGGTGCATGGCAAGACCACCCCGTTTCCGGGACTGGGCCAGGCGATGACACCCCCGCTGGTCCGCCGGACCCTCGCCGCGCAGCTCGACAACCTGCCCGCTGCCGAGAAATCCCTTCTCAAGGCGGCCAGCCTCACCGGGGACGCGTTCACCGCCGAGGACGTCGCCGCGGTCTGCGGCCGGGACTCCGCCGAAATCGAGGGAACACTGTCCCGGCTCGCGAGCCTCTCGGTGCTGCGCCGCGAGGACGACGACGCCGGCTACACGTTCCGCCGCTCGACCCTGCGGGAGCTGGTCTACCAGCGGATCCCGCGCGCGACCCGCACCGCGCTGCTCCGCCGTCCGACGGCCCCGCGCCGCGTCGAAGCCCTCGCCTGAGGATCCCCGACCGGGCCCGAAGACGTGACTCGCGTGCTCGAACCCGTGACTCGCGTGATTAAAGCCGGAACTCGCGTGCTTGAAGACGGAACTCGCGTGATCGGACGAGTTCCGGCTCCGGTCACGCGAGTCACGGCTCCAATCACGTGAGTCACGGGCTCAAGCACGCGAGTTCCGTGTCTGGTCACGACGAAAGCCCCCGGTCGCCGAAGCGGCCGGGGGCTTTCTCGTGAAGAGGAGTCAGCCGGTAGGGCGCTGCATCACGTCCGAGGTGTACTTGACCGACGAGGGCTCGTGCCGCGAAGTGAACGGGCACTTCCAGTCCTCTTCGGTCATCCGCCCGGAGAAGTGGCGCGAAGGCATCTGGTACTCGTAGGTGGTGAAGCTCGGGTTGACCGAGCCGTTGTTCGTCGTCTCGCGTTTGCGGATCGCGTCCTGCATCGAGAAGAACTTGTCGCCCAGCAACATGAACTGCATCAGCGAGTTGAACGCGATCGCCGGCCGCGAGAACCGGCGGCTCGCCCGGGACGACCCCGGGTGCATGCCGACGACGAAGAACGAGTGACCGGCCACGTGGAAGCCGAAGTTCGGTTCGTTCGGGTCCGACGTGGCGCCCTCGTCGAGGCCGTATGTGCGGCTGTCGATGTCGTGGATGAGCTGGAGATGGCGCCACAGCAGGCGTTCGTACTCCTCCTCGTCGAGAATCCCGCCGGGCTCCTCGAAAGTGGACACGAACGTGCGGAAACTCTTGTCCGACAAAGTGGCCCGGATGCCGCGGGCATAGCCGAGCATGTCGCGGTAGTGGGCACGCGCCGACTCCGGATCCCCCAGCGCCGGGTAGTGGCCGTGGACGATCGAGCCCTTCTTCAACGCCGCGCGAGCGCCGAGGCAGCTGAACTCCGTGGTCTGGATGAACGCTTCGAGCTCCGCTTTCGGGTCGCTCATTTCACTCCGCCTTTCCGGTGCTCCCCGGCCGCACGCCGCCTGCCGGGAAGCCAGTCGAAGGCGCGCACGGTGACCGGGCGCGCCGGGACGGCCAGCGCGGCCGCGTGGCCGGCGCCGGCGTCCAGTTCCGTGATCGTCCACTCGGGACGGCCGTCGAAGACAACGTCGCCGCCGGTGAGGGTGAAGGAGGGGCCCGGCAACCCGGCGAGGCCGGTGCCGTCGACCTTGAGGTAGGCCTCCTTGCAGGTCCAGTACCGGAAGAAGGTCAGCGGCTCGCGCACGGCGGCGGCCTCCTCCGGACGCAGCGTCCGCGCGGCCAGGCCGTCGTGGTCGACCTCCCGGACCTCTTCGACGTCGACGCCGACCCGGACCCCGGCGGTGACCGCGACCAGCGCGAGCGCGCCGGAGCGGGACAGGCTGAACTCGATCCCCGTCTCGCCCGCCAGTGCCGGACGGTCACCGTCGCGCGTGAACCGCAGCGCGGACGGCGCGGTGCCGGTGTAGGAGGCGAGGATGTCGCGCAGGGCGACGTGCGAGGCCAGGAACCGCGCCCGTTCCTCGTCCACCGTGATGGCGGCCGCCCGGCGCAGCTCGTCTTCCGACAGCGCGCCGAGCAGGCCGTAGACCTCGGCCGAGCCCGGGGCGAGCACCCGCGCGAGGGGGATCCGCCACACGTGCGCGTCCCGGCCGGGACGGAGCCGTTCGCCCAGCGCGCCCGACGGCTGCTTCCACGCGGAGAACCACTGCGTCGTCATCGGCCCAGTTTTCGGTGGATCACGCCGAGCAGCTCCGGCACGCGCTGTTCGAGGTAGAAATGCCCGCCAGGGTAGGTGACCATCGTCGAGTCGGCGGCGAGTTCGAGCCATGCCGCGAGTTCGTCCAGATCGGCCCGCGGGTCGTGGTCGCCGCCGAACACGGTCAGCGGCACCGGCAGCGGCTCCCCCGGCACGTGCCGGTAGGTCTCGTTGACGGCCAGGTCGGCCCGCATCAGCGGCAGGAACATCGCCAGCAGTTCCCGTTCTCGCCGCAGCACGTCCGGCAGTCCGCCGAGCGCGTGCAGTTCGGCGGCGAGCCGCTCGTCCGGCAGGTCCCGCAACTGGAGCCTGGTGTCGGGCAGCTGCGGCGCCGCCCTGCCCGAGACGAACAGATGTTTCGGCAGCGTGGCCCCGCGCTCGGCGAGCCTGCGGGTGAGCAGGTACGCGGTCAGGGCGCCGACGCTGTGCCCGAAGAACGCGAAGTCCCCGGTCAGCGCGTCGCCGAGACCGTCGATCACCGCCTCGACAAGGCTTTCGACGTCTTCGTGCGGCGTCTCGCGGCCGCGTTCGGCCCGGCCGGGCAGCTGAACCGGGAGGACGATCAGGTCGTCACCCGCCGCGAGGACCCACTCGCGATAGACCACCGCGCTCGCTCCGGCGTGCGGAAAACAGAACAGCCTGGTCGCGCCACCCGGCGGGATCCCGCCGGGCAGCCAGGGCCGCGCCGTGCTCGGTGCGGTCATCGCAGCTCCATCGTCAGATAGGGCGGCGGCGGCTGGATCGTACTCAGGTCGGACTCCAGGACGAGCCGGTCACCGTCGCGCGAGATCTCGGAGAACCCCGCGAACGCGTAGGTCACGTACATGACGCGGTTGCGGCCGGTCTCGACGAAGTCCGCGCGCAGCTTCGCGCCGTCTTCCTTGGCCATTCCCATGATGTGGTTGAGCAGGACCGTGCCGACGCCGCGCGACATCACGCGGCACGACATCAGCATCATCCGCAGATGCCAGGCCTCCTCGCCGCGTTCGGCCAGTGCGAGCCCGATCTTGCCGTAACCGCCGTATTTGTCCGAAAGGGACGCGACGAGCAGCACGTGATCGGGCGAGGTCCGCAGCGCGTCCAGTTCGTCGTAGGAATAGGTGCGGCCGGTGGAGTTGAGCTGGTTGGTGCGGACGGTCAGTTCCTCGGCCCGCTGCAGATCCTCCTGCTGCGCGCGGGCGATCGTGAACTTCATGTCCAAAGTGGACAGGAATTCCTCGCTGGTGCCCTCGTGGTCCTGTTCGACCTGCTCCCGCACGGCGGCCGCGCGGTAGAGATCACGGCGCACCCGCGACTCGTCGGTGACGAACTTGGGCCGGAACTCCTCCGAAGCCAGGGTCTCCCCCAGCTTCGCCACGTCGACGGTCTTGACCGTCGGCAGCGCGTGCGCGACCTCCTCCAGTTCGAAGGGCTGGTCGTCGACGAACGCGATCGCGTCGAGGCCGATGTTGAGCGCCTTCGCGATCCTTTCCACCGAACCGGATTTGGGGTTCCAGCTGATCTGCGGGTACAGGAAGTACTCGTCGAGACCGGCCGACTTCAGCCGTGCCATCGCCGCTTCGTGGTCGTTGCGGCTGGCCACCGAATGCAGGATGCCCAGCTCGTCGAGCCGCTTGATCTCCGCCACGACGTCCGGCCGGACCGAGACCTCGCCGTCCTCCAGCAGGGTTCCGTCCCACAGCGTGTTGTCCAGGTCCCACACCACGCATTTGATGCGGCCCCGCTTGGGTTTCTCCAATACCTCGGTCACCCTGACACCTCCCGGTACGCCTCGTCCGCGATGGTCAGCTCCTGGATCTGGGTGCTGCCCTCGATGATCTCCATGACTTTCGCGTCGCGGTACAGCCGCGCCACCGGATAGTCCGGGCCGCAGCCGTTCGCGCCGTGGATCTGGACGGCGTCCGAAGCCGCCGTGGCCGCAGCGGTGGACGCGAAGTACTTGGCCACCCAGGTCGCCATGATCGTCGCCGGATCGCCCGCGTCCTTGAGCCGTCCCGCCTTCTCGCACAGCAGGCGCGCGGCCTCGCGCGCGGTGACCATTTCGCTGATCTTGGCGCGGATCTGCGGCAGGTCTCGCAGCAGCCCGCCGCCCGCCGAACGCGCCGACGTGTAGGCGGCCGACGCGGCCAGCGCCGCCCGCACGATCCCTACCGAACCGCACGCCACGCTGTAGCGCCCGAGGTCGAGCGCGCCGGTCATCACCGTGCCCGCGGCCCAGCCCGGCGGCCCGACCAGCGCGGACGGGTCGAGCCGGACGTCGTCGAACTCGATGGTCGCCAGCATGCTCGCGGTGGTGCCGAGCATGTGCCGGACCGGGGTCACCCGGACTCCCGGGTGGTCGGCGGGTACCAGGAACGCGCTCATCCCGGTGGCGGTGCCGGCGAACACCAGCAGCAGCCCGGCGACTTGGCCGCCGGTGATCCAGGTCTTGCGTCCCCGCAGGGTCCAGACGCCGTTTTCGGCGACCGCCACCGTGCCCGCGGCCGTCGAGTCACTGCCGCTGAAATCCGGTTCGGTCAAACAGAAAGCGCCCAGTGTCGTGCCTTCGGACAGGGCGGGCAGCCAGCGGTCGCGCTGCTCGTCGTCGCCCCAGCGCTGCACCGTCGCGGTCACCATGGTGTGGACGGTGAGCAGGCTCCGCAGCGACGAACAACCGCGGCCGACCTCCTCGTGCAGCCGCCCGAGGGTGACCATGTCCAGCCCGGCACCGCCCGCTTCGGTGGGGAGGAACGGGGCCCACAGTCCCAGCTCCCCCACCCGCCGCAGCACGTCACCGGGGATGCGCTCGGCCCGGTCCCACGCGTCCGCGTGCGGGCCGACCTCCTCGTCGACGAAACGCCCGACCACCTCTACTTCAGGCGTTTCGGGCCGTGTCCTCGCCCTCACGTCTTTCTCCTCGTTCAGTGCGCGGCCGCGGCGGTGCGCCGCTCGACCAGCTCGGTCATCCGCGTGACGGTGCGGAAGTTGTCCAGCTTCAGCTCCTCGTTGGGGATCCGCGTGGCGAACGCCTTCTCGATGAACATGACCAGCTCCATCGCGAACAGCGAGTTCACGAAACCGAGGGCGAAGATGTCCTGTTCGTCGGTGAACGACAGGCTGGGGAACTTGGCCCCGATGAAGGCGCGGATCTCGCCGCGGACGTCCTGCGACATGGTGGATGCCTTTCTTGTCAAGGGGGTGAAGGGGCCCTTCGCCGCATACGATGCGAGGAAAGCGCCCTTCACCGCGTGAGATGCGGGGAAAGCGTCCTTCAGCCGCTGTAGTTGTAGAAACCCTTGCCGCTCTTGCGGCCGTGCAGCCCGGCCGCGGTCATCTGCTTGAGCAGCGGGCAGGGGCGGTACTTGCTGTCGTTGAACTCGTCGTAGAGCACCTCGACGCTGTACAGGATCGTGTCGACGCCGATCAGGTCGGCGGTCTCGAGCGGGCCCATCGGGTGCCCGAAGCAGCCGCGGAAGACCTCGTCGACCGTCTCCGCGTCCGCGACCCCTTCGTGGACAAGGAAAGCGGCCTCGTTGACGGTGAGCATGAGCACGCGGTTGGAGACGAACCCGGAGGCGTCGTTGACCGGGATCGGCTTCTTCCCCATCGACAGCAGCAGTTCTCGCACGATGTCCTTCGTGGACTCGCTGGTGTGGTAGCCGGGGATGAACTCGCACGACGGCTTCATCGGCACGGGGTTCATGAAGTGGACACCCATCACCTTGTCCTGGCGCTGGGTGAGCGCGGCGACCTTGGTGATCGGAATGGCGGAGGTGTTGACGACGAACACGGTGTCGGCCTTGCAGGCCTCGTCGAGTTTCGGGTAGAGCCGGGACTTCAGGTCCCAGTTCTCGGTGATGTTCTCGATCACCACCTCGGCTTCGGCGAGGAGTTCGAGTTCGGTGCCGAAGGTGATCCGGCCGAGGACGGCGGCCGCGTCGATCTCCGGGCCGCCGAGCATGCGGCTCATCCGGCATTCGAGTTCGATCCGGTCGCGGGCGTCGGCCAGCTTGCCCGGGTCGACGTCGATGAGCACGGCCTCGTGCCCGCTGGTGGCGAGATTCTGCGCGACCCCGGTGCCCATCACACCGGCGCCGACGACTCCGACGAGGGTCATCGTTCCTCCTTGGCTGCGTTGCTCGTGGTCAGGTCCAGCACGCCGTCGAGCCGGCCGTGGGCGGCCCGCACCGCCTCGGCGCCGCCGGGGTGCTCTTCGGCGAACAAGACGGTCGCGCCGAGTTCGGCGCCCAGACGGGCTGCCAGATCCCGGGCGGTGACGTCCAGGTCGCCTTCGATCAGGTAGACCGGCCGGGTCGACCGGGCGCCGAGGGCGACGTCGGCGGCGGCTTCGGTCGGCTCGATCCAGTAGCGGTCGCGTTGGAACGGATAACCGGGCAACGTGGTCTTCCGCGGGTCACGGCCGTCGTGATAGGCCCGCCAGTCGATGTCCGCCCCGGAGAGCCAGGCCCGGCCGAGCGCTTCGGTGAGCACGGCCGTGTCCTGGCGGGGGTCGGCCTCGCCGGGCAGGGTGGGTACCAGCAGCGACCACGAAGTCTGGGGGAAATCGGGGTGGCCGCGGAACATCGAGCCGAGCGACTGCCCGGCTCCCAGTTCCAGCAACACGGTATCCGGGGAAGTACTGGCAAGATGCTCGATCATCGCGGCGAAGCGCACGGGACGGCACATGTGCTCGGCCCAGTAGCCGGGATCCTTCAGTTGTTTGAGCGTGATCGGCGTGCCGGTGACGTTCGACAGGTAGGGCACTTCCGGCTCGCGCGGCGTGAGGTTCTTCCGCGCCCACGCGGTCAGTTCGGCCGCGGCGGGACGCAGGGCGCGCGAATGGAAGGCGTGCGTGGTGCGCAGAGGCCGCGCCGGGACGCCGTGTTCGGCGAGCGCGGCGGCCAGCTTCTCGACTCCGTCGCCCGCGCCGGACACGACGATCATCCGCGGCCCGTTCACCGCGGCGACGTCGACGCCGAACGCGGTCACGTCGCCTACCAGTGCGGTGAGTTCGGCCGCGCCCAGCGGGATCGCGGCCATCGAGCCTTCGGGCAGCTTCTCGATCAGCTTCGCGCGGAAGGCCACCAAAGCGGTGGCCTCCTCCAGAGTGAGGGCGCCCGCGAGCGTCGCGGCGGCGAACTCGCCGACGCTGTACCCGGCGAGCACGGACGGCTGGAGACCCCAGGCGCGCAGGACACGGCCGAGCGCGTAGCCGAGGGTGAACACGGCGGGCTGGGTGACCGACGGCGCCGCGTCCTCGGCGTCGGTGGCGCGGCCCAGCAGCCGGGCCAGGTCCCCGCCGTCGGAACCGCGTTCCCCGTGCAGGCTCGCCGTCGGGTCGGCGCCGAGGTGGGTCTTGAACAGCTCTGCGCATTCGTCGACGGCGGCCTTGAACTCCGGCTCGCTGTCGTACAGGCCGCCCGCCATGCCCCGGTACTGCTCGCCGACCCCGGCCAGCAGGAAACCCGCCTTCCGCGGTTTCGAATCCGCTTCGGCGACCACCCGGGTCTCGGACGCGAACGCGTCGGCGGCGTCGTCCACAGAGGACACGACCGTCATCCGCCGGTGTTCGAAGGCCTTCCGGCCGTTGTGCAGCGTGTAGGCCACGTCCGCCAGATCCGTCCACTCAGGACGGTGCGCGGCGAGTCTGCCGGTCATCGCGTCGGCCGCCTCGGGGGTCCGCGCGGACCACGCGAGCAGCTGATGCGGCCGGGCGGACGGGCGCTCCGGGCAGTCCTCCGGCGCTTCCTCGATGACGACGTGGGCGTCGGTGCCGCCGAAACCGTACGCGCTGACTCCGGCCAGCCGGGGCCGTTCGCCGCGAGGCCAGTCACCCAGTTCCGTCTGCACGACGAGCTTGTCGCCGCTGTGGGCCAGCTGCGGGTTGGGCTTCTCGAAGTTGACCGCGGGCGGCAGCTTCTCGTGGTGCAGCGCCAGCGCGGCCTTGATCAGCCGGGCGATGCCGCCCGCCTGGTTGATGTGCCCGAGGTTCGCGTCGATCGAGCCGAGGGTGATCCGCTCGACGTCGTCGACGTCGAAGATCTTCTGGAGCGCGGAGATCTCGGCGACGTCACCGAACGGAGTGCCCAGAGTGGACACTTCGATGTGGTCGATCTCGCCGGGTTCGACATCGGCGGCGGCCATCGCCTCGGCGACGATGGCGGCCTGACCGGGCACGCCCGGCAGGTTGAACCCTTGCCGCGCGCGGTTGCCCTCGTGGTGGATGGCCCAGCCGCGGATCACCGCGTAGACGCGGTCGCCGTCGGCGAGCGCGTCCTCCAGCCGTCGCAGGACGACGACGCCGAGACCGTTGCCGGGCACCTTGCCGTTGGCTCCGGCGTCGAGGATCCGGTTGATCCCGTCGGGGGCGAACCGGCTGCCCTCGCGGTAGAGGTAGCCCGGTTCCTGCGGCACGACAACGGAAACCGAGCCGGAGACCACCAGGTCGGACTCGCCGGTGAGCAGGCTGGAGCAGCCCTGCGCGACGGCGGCGAGCGCGGTCGAGCTACAGCTCTGGACGCTGACCGACGGACCGGTCAGGTCGAGCGCGTACGACAGCCGGGACGCGATCAGGTCCTTCTCGTTCTGCAGGATCAGCTGGTCCGGTCCGACGGTCAGCGCGGTGACGTCGTTGGACAGCAGGTTCGACAGGAGATATGTGCTCGGGGCACCGCCCGCGAACACCCCGGCCAGGCCCTCGATCCGGTCCGGGTCGACGCCCGCGTCCTCCAGCGCGTGCCACGCGCATTCGAGGAACAGCCGGTGCTGCGGGTCGAGCAGTTCGGCATCGGCGCGGTGGTAGCCGAAGAAGTCGGCGTCGAAGCGGTCGATCCCGGGGAGCAGGCCCGCGGCGGGGACGAACGCGGGGTCGTCGGCCACTTCGGCGGGGACGCCCGCGGCGAGCAGCTCGTCGCGGGTCATCCGGGTGATGCCGTCGCGGCCGGCGCACAGGTCCGCCCAGAACTTGCCGATGTCGGGCGCGCCGGGGAAGTTCCCGGCCATGCCGACGATCGCGATGTCGTCGCCGGTGTCCCGTTCTCGCGTGGTCATGGGGTGGTTCACCTTCCGGTCCGGCTCGGGCGCTTGCGGAGCTTCGCGGTGCGGGCGCGGCGGCGTTCGCCGCGGGCGGAGACGTCTTCGGCGGGTTCGGCGGCCGCTTGCGGAGCGCCGGGTTCACCGAGGAGCGTGACGAACTCGGCGATGGTCGGTTTCTCGAACAGGCTCGCCGGCGCCAGTTCGACGCCGAACTCCTTGGCGACGCGGCCGATCAGCACCAGGCCGATCAGCGACGTACCGCCGAGGTCGAAGAACGGGTCGTGCACGCCGACCTCTTCCAGGCCGAGGCAGTCGCACCAGGCGGCGGCGACCCGCACCTCCGCCGGGGTGCGCGGGGCGACGTACGCGGTGCGCAGATCGGGACGCGGGTACCGCTCGCCGGTGGGGATCGCGGCGTCGGCGCCGACCAGCGCGTCGACCGACCCCATCCGGGCCAGCGCGGCCAGCACGTCGGTCAGCGGGAGCGGCAGCACGGTCACCAGCGGCTCGCCGGAGGCGACGATCCGCGAGAGCAACTCGGTGCCTTCCTCGGCGCCGATGCCGAATTCCTCGCGGAACTTCCGCGACCCCTCCTGTGCTTCAGCGGACCCCGAGAGCCCGGACGCCGTCCAGGCGTCCAGCTGCCAGGGACCCCACGCGACCGACACGACCTGCTTTGCCGGGCCGCGCCCGCCCGCCGAGGCCGAGGCGACCCCGTCGAGGAAGGCGTTGGCCGCGGAGTAGTCGATCTCGCCGACGCCGACGGTGAGCGTCACCGTCGAGGAGTACAGGACCAGCAGGTCGACCGGTTCGACGCGCAGCGCGTCGGTCAGGGCGAGGGTGCCGTCGATCTTCGGCGCCAGCACCGCGGCCGCCTGCTCGCGGGTCTTGTTCTGCAGCAGACCGCCACCGGCGATCCCGGCGGCGTGCACCACACCGTCGAGGTAACCGAAGTAGCCGCGGACCTCCGCCAGCAGCGCGGCGGCCTCGCCGGGGGCGCTGACGTCGGCTCGCAGGGTCAGGACGTCGGCGCCGAGGGCGCGCAGATCCCGGACCGCCAACAGGACTTCGCTCGTGCGGTCGTCGACGCCGTGGTCTCGGATCCAGTCGTCCCAGGTCTCCTCCGGCGGCAGCTCGGACCGGCCTGCCAGGGCGAGGTTCACGCCCAGTGGCGCGAGGCGCTTGGCCAGCGCGAGACCGAGGACACCGAGACCACCGGTGATGAGGTAGGTCCCGCCGGGCTTCCAGGCCAGCGCGTCGTCGGTCTCGGGCAGCTCGACGACGTCGAAGCCGCGCAGCCAGCGCCGCCCACCGCGCCAGGCTGCGACCGCGACCCCGTCGACAGTGTCCACTGTGGACGCTGCGAGCAGGTCGAGCTCATGCAGGGCTTGGGCTGTCTTGTCGCCGGTGCGGTCGAAGTCCGCGTACTGCGCGTGGACCAGCGGGTACTCGGCGGCGATCGCGTCGGACGTGGCGGCGATGGTCGAGGCGAAGGCGTCGGTGGCGTCCCCGCCCAGGACGTCGAAGCCGTTGTGTCCCAAGGTGAGCAGGTCGACCCGGCGGCCGGCGCATTCGGCGCCGATGGCCTTGCCGAGTTCCAGGAGGCTGTAGAAGCCGGATTCGAGGCCGCTGGCGGTGAGCCCGAGGGCGTGCACGATCCGCAGCGGACCCTCCCCGGCGAGCGCCTGGCGATCCACATCGGCAGCGACCGTGACGCGATGCCCGGCGGCCTCCGCCGCGGCCGCGAAGCTGTCGGCGAACGCGCCCGGCTCGGCGAACAGGACCAGGTCGCCCGGCGTCGCGGGTACTCGCCGGGTGCTGTCGCGGCGCCAGGTCGGCGTGTGCGCGGCCAGACCGTCGCGGACCGGCGTCTCCGCCTGTGGCTCACCGGCGGACATCTGCGACAGCGACCAGCCGCCACCGCGAGAAGCGACCTCGGGCCAGTAGCGGGTGCGCTGGAAGCGGTAGCCGGGCAGCGAGACGAACCGGCGGTCCGGTCCGGCGCCGTCCGCCCAGCCGATCTGGACTCCGTGCTCCCAGAGCGCGCCCAGCGCGGTCAGCCAGGCACGCCGTCCGACGCCGGCCATCGGCTCCGGCAGCAGCGAGACCACCGGCGTCTGCGGCAGGTAGCGGCCGGCCGCTTCGGCGCCGTCGTCACCGAGTCCGGCTTCGACCAGGACTCCGGCGTACTTGGCCAGCGCCAGCAGGCCGTCTTCGAAGCGGTCGTCCGCGATCCGCCAGTGCGCCGGATCGGCGGCCTCGGCGGCGGTGAGCACCGTGCCGGTGCGCGGCGAGATCACCGGCACCGCCGGGGTTCCCGCTTGTGGGACGGGTCCGCCGAGCGCGAGTTCGAGGCCTTCGGCGAGGCCGAACAGCCCGCCCGCGACGGCGGCGACGCATTCGCCGGTCCCGCGTCCGAGCACCACGGCCGGTTCGAGGCCCCACGCGGCCAGCAGCCGGGTGAAGGCGTACTCGACGGCGAAGACCACGGCCCGCTCGTCGGCCTCGGCCGTGCCGTAGAGCGCGCCGAGCAGGTCGGCACGGCCGTCCAGCAGGGCCGCGCATTCGTCGATCGCGGCACGGAACGCGAGTTCGGTGCGGTACAGCTCGTCGGTCGTGCCCTGCCACGCGCCACGGGTACCGGGCAGCAGAAGACCGAAGCGCCGCTTGTCGGTGACGGCCGAACCGCCGGTGACCGCCTTCAGCGCGGTGACGGCGTCGGCGTGGTCGCGCACCAGCACGGCCTTGCGCAGCGGAAGGGCGCTACGTCCGGCCTGGGTGGTGAAGGCGATGTCGGCCAGTTCTCCGGTCAGGTTCTCGGCCAGCGCTTCGGCATTGGCACGCAGTCCGGCTTCACTCTGGCCGGAGACCGTGAGCAGCTGCCATTCGACGCCGGGAGTGGCCGTCGGCGCGGGTGCGGCCTGGTCGAGAACGAAGTGCACGTTGGACCCGGACCAGCCGAAGGAGCTGACACCCGCGCGCAGCACCCCGGCGGCGTTGGCCGGGAAGGGCCGCGCCTCGGGGACCGGGCGGACCGTGCCGTCCACGGTGACCACCGAGTTCGGAGTGCTCATGTGTAGGTTGCCGGGCAGGGTGCCGTTTTCCAGCGACAGCACGGTTTTGATCAACCCGGCCATCCCCGCCGCGGCGAGGGTGTGACCGACGTTCGTCTTGACCGCGCCGACGTAGAGCGGCTCGGGAGCGTTCCGCTCGCCGAAGATCTCGCCGAGCGCGGTGAACTCGATCGCGTCGCCGAGCTGCGTGCCGGAACCGTGCGCCTCGACGTAACCGATCTCGTCGGGGCCGACCCCGGCGTCGGCGAGCGCCGCGCGGATGACCGCGTTCTGCGCCGCGCGGTTGGGCGCGGTGAGCCCGTTGCTGCGGCCGTCCTGGTTGGTCGCGGTGCCGCGGATGACCGCGCGGGTCCGCTGCGCCGGGCCGACCTCGCCCGCCCGGCGGAGCACCACGACGCCGCCGCCCTCACCGATGACGTAGCCGTCGGCGCTCTCGTCGAAGGTCTTGGTACGGCCGTCGGCGGCGAGCATGCTCATCTTGCAGGACTGGATGAAGACGTCCGGGTTGATCATCGCCGACGCGGCGCCGACGATCGCGATGTCGCATTCGCCGCGCCGGAGGCTCTGCACGGCCAGGTGCGCCGCGCTCAGCGCCGACGAGCAGGCCGTGTCGACGGTGAGGCAGGGCCCGCGCAGGTCGAGCAGATGCGCGATGCGCCCGGCGGCAGCGGAAAGCGAGCTGCCGAGCCCGAAGTAGGGGTCGTCGGCCGCGTCCATGCCGTCGGCTTCGAGCTGCCGCATGCTGTACTGCATGGTGTCGATCAGCCCGGCGAACACGCCGGTGCGGCTGCCGCGCAGTTCGTCGGCGGTGAGCCCGGCGTCCTCGATGCCTTCCCACACCAGCTCCATGAGCAGGCGGAAGGTCGGGTCGAGCCGCCGCGCTTCCTGCGGGGACAGGCCGAAGAACGCCGCGTCCCAGCCCGCGATGTCGTCGACGAACGCGCCCTGCTGCGTGTACGCCTTGCCCGGCGCGGTGCGGTCGGGGTCGTAGTAGTCGGCGGCGGTCCACCGGTCCGGCGGCACCTCGCGCACGAGATCCTTGCCCTGGACGAGGTTCTCCCAGAACTTCTCGGGAGTGTCGCTGCCACCGGCGAAGCGACAGGAGAGGCCGACGACGGCGACGTCCTGGCCCGCGGCGGCCGGTCCGGCGACGACGGTCCGCGTCTCCCGCTCGGCCGGGGTCAACGCGGCCAGCAGATGCGCGGCGAGCGCCGCCGGGGTCGCGTGGTCGAACACCATCGTCGGCGGCAGCGCCAGCCCGGTCTCGGTGTTGATCCGGCCGCGCAGTTCGATGGCGGTGAGCGAATCGATGCCCAGTTTGGTGAACTGCTGCCCGGCCGGGACGCCGTCGGTGTGCCCGAGCACGGCGGCCGTGTGGGTCAGGACCAGTTCGGTGATGACGCGTTCGCGCTCGGCCTCGGGCAGCCCGGCGAGGCGGGTCCGCCACGCGTCGGCCGCTTCGGCACCTTCGGCCGCTTGAGCGGCTTCGGCCTCGGCGATGGCGACGACCTCGGGGAGGTCGGCCAGCAGCGGGCTCGGCCGCAAGGCCGCGAACGGCGGGGCGAACTTCTCCCAGGTCAGTTCGGCGACGGTCAGCGCGGTCTCGTCACGGTCCAGCGCCTGGCCGAGCGCGACCAGGCCGGTCTCCGGCGCCATGGCCGGGACGCCGAGTCCGCTGAGCAGTTCGTCGAGGTCCGCACCGACACCCATGCCGACGCGGCCCCAGCGGCCCCACGCGATCGACGTCGCGGGCAGGCCGTTCGCCCGGCGCCGCTGCGCGACGGCTTCGAGGTACGCGTTCGAGGCGCCGTAAGCGCTCTGGACCGCGTTGCCGATGGAAGCGGCGATCGAGGAGAACAGCACGAAGGCGTCGAGGTCGAGGCCTTCGGTCAGTTCTTCGAGGTTGCGCGTCCCGGCGACCTTGGGGCGCAGGACGTCGGCGTAGCGCGTGCGGTCCATCGATTCGATGAGGCCGAGTTCGAGGACGCCGGCGAGGTGGAACACCGAGCGGAGGTCGTCGCGGATCGGCTCGATGACGGCCGCGAGGGCGTCCTTGTCGGCGACGTCGCAGGCGGCGATGGTGATGCGATCCCCGGCCAATTCCGCCGCGCCGGGAGCGTCTTGTCCTTGGCGGGACACGAGAACGACGTGTTCGGCGCCGTGCTCGACCAGCCAGCGGGCGACGATCCCGCCGAGTCCGCCGGTACCGCCGGTGACGAGCACGGTGCCGCGCGGCTGCCAGGACCGCTTCGGCTCGGTCGCCTCGGCGTGGGCGAGCCGTCTGCCGAAGGCTCCCGTGGATCGGACGGCGACCTGGTCCTCGCCGCGAGGTCCGGTGAGGACGCCGCGCAGCAGGGCCACGGTCCTCTCCCCCGGCTCGGCCGGGACGTCGACGAGACCGCCCCACGCCTGCGGGTTCTCCAGCGCGGCCGCGCGGCCGAAGCCCCACAGTTGCGCCTGGGCGGGCGAGTCCGGCGCGTCGTGGGAGCCGGTCGAGACCGCGCCGCGGGTGAGCGTCCACAGTGGACCTTGCGGCGCGCGGGCGGCCAGCTCGCGGACCAGCGTCATCGTGGCTTCGGCACCGAAGGACAGCCCATCGGTTTCGGTCTCGTCGAGAGCCAGCAGGGACAGGATTCCGTCGAAGGACTCGTCAGGCAGCGTGATCTGGTCGGGGCTCTCCACGACGAGCCGCCGTACCTCAGCACCGGCCAGGGCCTCGGCCGCGGTCTCGATCCACGGGTGCTCCTGCGCGGACGTGACGAGCAGCCAGCGGCCGGTGGCCGTCGTCGTCGCGGGGGTGAAGGGCTGCCAGCGGACGTGGTAGGCCAGCGACGTCGCTTCGGACGCCAGCGACCGGGCGCGGCGGTAGCGCGACAACGCGGGCAGAACCGTGCCGAGCGGCGCTTCGACGTCGGACAGTTTCAGTTCGGCGGCGAACTCGCCGACGTCGCCGGATTCGACGACCGACCAGAACCGGCCGTCCTCGGCGGCGACCATGTCGACGCCCGGGTCCTCCAGCCAGAAACGCTTACGCTGGAACGGATACGTCGGCAGCGTGACGACACGGGCACCGCTGCCGCCGAGGTAGGCGGACCAGTCGACGCGGGCGCCGTGGGCGTGGATCAGGCCCAGCGCGGTGACGAGCGTGGCGGCCTGGTCGCGGTCCTTGCGCTGGGCCGCGGCGAAGACCGCGCCATCGGGGCGCACGGAGCGGCCCATCGGAGTGAGCGCCGCGTCCGGACCGATTTCGAGGAACGTGGTGACGCCTTGGCCGTGCAGGGTTTCGACGGCGTCGGCGAACCGGACGGTGCCGCGGACGTGCTCGGCCCAGTACTCCGGATCAGTGAGCCGGTCGGCGGTCTCGCCGGTCAGCGTCGAGACGACCGGGATCGTGGGCTCACGGTAGGTCAGGGTTCGCGCGACGGCGGCGAACTCGGCGAGCATCGGCTCCATCAGCGCCGAGTGGAAGGCGTGGGACACCGAGAGCCGGGTCGTGCGGCGGCCCGGGAAGCGCTCGGCGACCGCGGCGGTCGCCGCCTTGGCGCCGGACAGGACGACCGCGCGCGGGCCGTTGACCGCCGCGAGGGCGACGTCGTCGGACAGGTACGGGCGGACCTCGTCCTCCGTCGCCTCCAGCGCGATCATCGCGCCGCCCTCGGGCAGCGCCTGCATCAACCGGCCGCGAGCGGCGACCAGGCGAGCGGCGTCCTCCAGGGAAAGCACCCCGGCGACGTGGGCGGCCGCGATCTCGCCGACCGAATGCCCGGCGAGGAAGTCGGGGCTGACACCCCAGGACGTGACGAGCCGGAACAGCGCGACCTCGAAAGCGAACAGCGCGGGCTGGGCGAATTCCGTGCGGTCGAGCCGGGCGGCGTCGGCGCCGAACACGACGTCCCGCACGCCGGGCAGGTGCGCGCCGGCTTCGTCGAAGGCCTGCGCGAACACCGGGAAGCATTCGTGGAGACGGCGGCCCATGCCGAGCCGCTGCGAGCCCTGGCCGGTGAACAGCACGGCCAGGCGTCCGGCGGTGTCGCTGCCGGTGACCGAGCCCGCTTCGCCGCCCGCGAGGGCGCGGAGACCGGCGGCCAGTTCGGTGCGGTCCGCCCCGGTCACGACGGCGCGATGCTCCATCCCGGCGCGAGTGGTGGCGAGGGAAAGCGCGACGTCGACCGGCTCGGCGCCAGATTCGTCCACAGTGGACAGGAGGGCGGCGGCCTGTGCGCGGACGGCGGCGGGAGAAGCACCGGACAGCACGTACGGGACGACCGGCGGCGCCGCGATTTCCCTGGCGGGAGCAGCTTCTTCGGAGGGCTGCTCCAGGATGACGTGCGCGTTGGTACCACTGATCCCGAACGACGACACCCCCGCGCGACGCGGGCGGTCCGTCGCGGTCCAGGGCCGGGCCTCGCCGAGCAGTTCGACCGACCCGGCCGACCAGTCCACGTGCGGGGACGGCGCGTCGACGTGCAGGGTCGCGGGCAGCGTGGCGTGCCGCATCGCCTCGACCAGTTTGACGATGCCGGCGAGCCCGGCGGCGGCCTGGGTGTGGCCGATGTTGGACTTCACCGAACCCAGCCACAGCGGCGTTTCCCGGTCGCGGCCGTAAGTGGCCAGCAGGGCTTGCGCCTCGATCGGGTCGCCCAGCGCGGTCCCGGTGCCGTGCGCCTCGACGACGTCCACAGTGGACGCTTCGACGCCGGCGTTCGCCAGCGCGGCGCGGATCACGCGTTGCTGCGACGGGCCGTTCGGGGCGGTCAGGCCACTGGAGGCCCCATCGGAGTTGACCGCGCTGCCGCGAACCAGCGCGAGGACCGGGTGGCCGTTTCGGCGGGCGTCCGAGAGGCGTTCCAGCACCAGCATCCCGGCGCCTTCGGCCCAGTTCGTGCCGTCGGCGGCGGCCGCGAACGGCTTGCAGCGCCCGTCCGGGGCGAGCCCCCGCTGCCGCGAGAACTCGACGAACGCGCCCGGCGTCGCCATCACCGTGACGCCGCCGGCCAGCGCCAGCGAGCACTCCCCCGACCGCAGCGCGCGAGCGGCGAGGTGGACCGCGACCAGCGAAGACGAACACGCCGTGTCGATCGACACCGACGGCCCTTCGAGGCCGAGCGCGTAGGAGACGCGGCCGGACACCACGCTGCCGGAGGTTCCGATGCCGAGGTAGCCCTCATGTTCTTCGGGCAGCGCGGTCAGCCGCGACGCGTAGTCGGTGAACCCGACACCCGCGAACACCCCGGTCGCGCTGCCCTTGAGCGACAGCGGATCGATCCCGGCCCGTTCGACGGCCTCCCACGCCGTCTCCAGCAGGAGCCGCTGCTGCGGGTCGGTCGCCTCGGCCTCCCGGGGCGAGATGCCGAACAGCTCGTTGTCGAACTCCGCCGCGTCGTGCAGGAAGCCGCCCTCACGGACGTAGCTGGTGCCGGGGACGGACGGGTCGAGATCGTGGATCGCGTCGGTGTCCCAGCCGCGGTCGGCCGGGAACGGCGAGATCGCGTCACCGCCGCCGTCGACCAGCTCCCACAGCTGTTCCGGGGTGCGGACGCCGCCGGGGAACCGGCAGCTCATCGCGACGATCGCGATGGGCTCGGTCTCCTTCTCCCGCGCGTCCGCCAGCTCGCGGCGGCTTTCCCGCAGGTCGGCCGCCATCCGCTTGAGGTAGTCGACGTACTGCTCTTCCGAAGGCATGTCACGGCTCCTGAGTGTCTGTCGCGGGTCAGCGCGGGCCGAACTCGTCGTCGATCAGCGCGAGGAGGTCGTCGGGTGAGGCGGCGTCGAGGTCGGCGTGCGCGGGCTTCTTCGCCGCCCAGGCCGACACGAGCCGCTTGAGCCGTCCGTCGATCTCCGCGTCGCCGGGGTCCGCGCCTTCGAGCAGCGCTTCGAGCCTGGTGATCTGTTCGGTCACCGCGGCGCCCGCGCCGGTCTCGGGGGCGAGTTCGGTCTGGAGGTACTTGGCCAGCGCGTCGGGCGCCGGGTAGTCGAAGACGACCGTCGTGGGCAGGGTGAGACCGGTCGCGGCGGCCAGCGCGGTCCGGAACTCGACCGCGGTGAGCGAGTCGAACCCGAGGTCGAGGAAGCCGCGGCCGGGGGCGATCGCGGCCGCCCCGGCGTGGCCGAGGACGGCGGCGGCCTGTCCGCGCACCAGGTCGAGCAGCGCGCGTTCCTGTTCGGATTCGGCCAGCCCGGTGAGCTTGAGCCGCAGCGCGCCGGCGTCGGCGGCCGCGGCCGTGCGCCGGACCACGGGGACGAGGTCGCGCAGGATCGGCGGCAGCTGCCCGGCCGAGGCGAGCGCGTCTCGATCGAGTTTGACCGGGACCGACGCGGCCACGTCCGCGGCCAGCGCCGCGTCGAACAACGCCAGTCCTTCCTCGGTGCTCAGCGCCGGGAAACCGTTGCGGCTCAACCGTTGCCCGGCCTGGGTGCCCAGCGCCCCGCCCATGCCGTCCGCCCAGCGGCCCCAGGCCAGCGAGCGGGCGGGCAGGCCGAGCGCCCGGCGGTGCACGGCGAGACCGTCGAGGAAGGCGTTGGCGGCCGCGTAGTTGCCCTGCCCGGCGTTGCCGAAGACCCCGGCGGCCGAGGAGAACAGGACGAACGCCGCGAGCTCGTGCCCCTTGGCCAGTTCGTGCAGATGCCAAGCGGCGGCGGCCTTGGGACCGAACACGGTCGCGAGCCGTTCCGGGGTGAGCGCGCCGACGAGGCCGTCGTCGAGGACACCCGCCGCGTGCACGACCCCGGTCAGGCTGGGGATCCCGGCCACGAGGCCTTCGACGGAAGCGCGGTCGGCGACGTCGCACGCTTCGACGCGGACGTTCGCGCCCAGTCCGGTCAGTTCGGCGGCGAGTTCCGCCGCGCCCGGCGCGTCCGGGCCACGTCGGCTCGTGAGCACCAGTTCTCGGACGCCGTGTGCCTGGACGAGGTGCCGGGCGAGGTGGGCACCGAGGCCGCCCGTACCACCGGTGACGAGGACAGTCCCGCCCGCCAAAGCCGAAGGCTCGGTGGTTCGCGTGCCCACCAGCGTCAGTTTCGGCGCGTACAGCTTGCCTTCGCGCAGCAGCAACTGGTCTTCGCCGGTGGCCAGCGCCTTGCCGAGCATCGAGGTGTCACCGTCGCCGTCGACGAGGACGAACCGGCCCGGGTTCTCCGACTGCGCCGCGCGCACCAGGCCCCAGACCGCGGCGGCGGCCGGGTCCGCACCGTCCTCTTCGGACAGTGCGACGGCACCGGCGGTCAGCACGACCAGACGGGCGGCTGTGGACTCCTGCAACGCGGCGAGGACGGTCGCGGTCGCCGTACGCGCCGCGTCGGCCACGTCACCCGCGGGTTCGGCGAGCTCCAGGACGACGGCTTCGGACGACTCCGCGCCGGTGTCTCCGAGACGGGCCCACGCCGTTTCGCCGTCGCCCACCGGAACCGGCGACCAGACGATCCGGTGCAGCGACTCGCTCGGCTCCGTCACGGCCACCGGGCGCTCGCCGAAGGTCACCTCGGCGGACAGCACCGGGGCTCCCGCGAGGTCGAACACCGCCAGCTCCCCCGCCGCGCTCAGGTGCGCCCGGACGGTGGTGGCGCCGGTGGCGTGCAGGGTCACGTTCCGCCAGGCGACCGGCCAGCCGCGTTCGGCCAGCACCGGGTCGAGCAGGCTCGGGTGCAGCCCGTACAGCTGCGCGCTGTCGTCCGGCAGGGTCAGTTCGGTGAAGACTTCGGGGAGCGCCGGTGCCGGTGCGGGTGCCTCGACCAGGAAACCGGTGCCGTGCCGCTGCCAGCCCGCACCGGTCCGGGTGTGGACCGAAACCGGGCGACGGCCGTCGTTCTCGGCGCCGACGGAGACCTGGACCTCGCGGTCCCCGGTCAGCGGCGCCTCGACGGCGAATTCGGCCAGGGTGCCCGCGCCGGCCTCGTCACCGGCGCGGATCGCCAGTTCGACGAGCAGTGTGTCCGAAGGGTCGGCGGGAAGGACACCGGTGCACAGGACCGCACCGTCGTCGGCCGAGGTCACGGCGGAAGCCAGGACCGGGTGACGCAGGCCGCCCGCGACGCGCGCCACGGCGGGCTCACGCAGCCAGTACCGCTCGTGCTGGAAGGCGTAGGTCGGCAGGTCGACGACGCGCGGCTTCGCGGGGGCGAAGAACGCGGGCCAGTCGACGTCGATCCCGCGGACGTGCAGGCGGGCCAGCGCGGTGACCGCGGTCCCCGGCTCGTCCTTCTCGTCGCGCAGGGCGGGAATCGCCTCGCCGGATCCCGCGGCCAGCGCCGAAAGCACCGCCGCCGGGCCGATCTCGAGGAAGGTGGTCACGTTCTCGGCCGAAAGGGCGGTCAGCGCGTCGGCGAACCGGACCGGTTCCCGCACGTGCCGCACCCAGTACGCCGGGTCGGTCGGATCGGCCTGTTCGGCGACGGTCGACACGATCGGGATCCGCGGTTCGGAGAACGACAGTTCCCGCACCACGGCGGCGAAGTCGTCGAGCATCGGGTCCATCAGCGGCGAGTGGAACGCTTGGGAGACGTCGAGGCGCTTCACCTTGCGGCCACGGGCTTCCAGCGTCGCGACGGCGGCGAGCACCGGCTCCTCCGCACCCGAGAGCACGACGGCGTCCGGACCGTTGACCGCCGCGATGGCCACGCCGAACTCGGCGACCTCGGCTTCGGTCGCCTGCACGGCGACCATCACGCCGCCTTCGGGCAGCGCCTCCATCAGCCTGCCGCGCGCTTCGATCAGCTTCGCCGCGTCCTCCAGGGAGAACACGCCCGCGACGTGCGCGGCGGCGATCTCGCCGATCGAATGCCCGGCGACGAACGCGGGCCGCACACCCCAAGACTCGAAGAGCCGGTAAAGCGCGACTTCCAGGGCGAAGATCGCGGGCTGCGCGGTCCCCGTCCGGCTCAGGTCGCCGTCGAGGGAGAGGAGCGCGGCGACCTCGTCGTAAGCCTTGGCGAACGCGGGGAAGGCTTCGTAGAGCCCCTGACCCATTCCGGCGCGCTGCGAACCCTGTCCGGTGAACAGGAACGCCAGGCGGCCTGAGACGAGTTCGCCGGAGGCCAGCGTCCTAAGTCCGGCGCCGGGCTCGCCGACGACGACCGCGCGGTGCGCGTGGTGCGTACGGGTGGTCGCCAGCGAGAAACCGGCGTCGACACTCAAGTCCACTGTGGATAGACGGGAAGTCTGCGCCGCCAGCGCTTCCGGCGTCCGTCCGGAAAGCAGCAAAGGTACCACGGGCAGCGTGCCCGACGGCTCGGGCTCGGCTTCGGCCGGGGCCTGTTCGAGGACGACGTGGGCGTTGGTGCCGCTGATCCCGAACGACGACACCCCGGCACGGCGCGGACCATCGGTCTCGGGCCACGGCGTCTGCTCGGTGAGCAGCGAAATGTCACCCGCGGTCCAGTCGACGTGCGGGGTCGGCTCGTCGACGTGCAGGCTCGCCGGGACGACGCCGTGGTTCATCGCCTCGACCATCTTGATGATCCCGGCGACCCCGGCGGCGGCCTGCGTGTGGCCGATGTTGGACTTGACCGAACCGAGCAGCAGCGGCCGCTCGCGGTCGCGGCCGTACGTGGCCAGCAACGCCTGCGCCTCGATCGGGTCGCCCAGCGGCGTGCCCGTGCCGTGCGCTTCGACGACGTCCACAGTGGACGATTCGATCCCGGCGTTGGCCAGCGCGGAGCGGATCACGCGCTGCTGCGAAGGTCCGTTGGGGGCGGTGAGGCCGTTGGACGCGCCGTCCTGATTGACCGCGGAACCCTTGACGACGGCGAGGACGCGGTGTCCGTTACGGCGGGCGTCGGAAAGGCGCTCCAGCACCAGGATTCCGACCCCTTCGGCCCAGTTCGTGCCGTCGGCGGCCCCGGCGAACGGCTTGCAGCGGCCATCCGGTGCAAGCCCACGCTGCCGCGAGAACTCGACGAACATGTCCGGCGACGCCATCACGTTGACGCCACCCGCCAGCGCGAGCGAGCACTCCCCCGACCGTAGCGACTGCGCGGCCAGGTGGACGGCGACCAGCGATGACGAGCAGGCGGTGTCGACGGAGACGGCCGGGCCCTCAAGGCCGAGCGCGTAGGCGACGCGGCCGGACACGACGCTGCTGAAGGACGCGGTGCCGAGGAACCCCTCGACCTGCTCGGGAATCGCGCTCAGCCGCGAGATGTAGTCGTTGGACAGCGCCCCGGCGAAGACACCGGTGCTGGTCCCACGCAGGGAAGCCGGGTCGATGCCCGCCCGCTCCAGCGCCTCCCACGACGTCTCCAGGACCTGGCGCTGCTGCGGGTCGATGGCCAGGGCCTCACGCGGCGAGATCCCGAAGAACTCGGCGTCGAAGTCGCCCGCGTTGTAGAGGAAAGCGCCTTCGGACGCGTACGTGGTGCCGCGGTGGTCGGGGTCCGGGTGGAAGAGCGAGTCCAGGGGCCAGTCACGGTCGGCCGGGAAGTCCCCGACGCCGTCGCGGCCCTCGGCGACCAGCTGCCAGAGCTCGGCGGGCGAGGTGACCTCGCCCGGGTACCGGCAGCCCATGCCGACGATGACGATCGGGTCGTCGTGGATACCGGACCCGGCCGCGACGGGGGGACTCGCGACCGGGGCCGGCGTCTCGTCCCCGACGAGTTCGCCGCGCAGGAAGACCTTCAGCGCGTCGGGCGTCGGGTGGTCGAAGACGAGCGTCGCGGGCAGCCGGAGACCGGTCGCGGCGCCGAGACGGTTGCGCAGTTCGACCGCGGTGAGCGAGTCGAAGCCGATTTCGTTGAACGCGCGGGTCGCGGCGATCCCGGCCGCGTCGGCGTGCCCGAGGACCAGGGCGACCTCGCGGCGCACCAGGTCCAGCAGCAGTTCGTCGCGGTCCGGCGCGGGCAGCCCGGCGAGTTTGCGCCGCAGCTCGCCCGCCTGCTCGGCGGTGGCGGTCTTGGCCTTCGCCCGGCCGGATCCGCCGACCAGCGCGCGGATCAGCGGCGAAATCGGGGCGTCGCTGCCCCGCACGGTCGCGCGGTCGAATTTGAGGCCGAGCAGGACGGCGTGGTCGAGGCCGACCGCGCGGTCGAACATCGCCAGGCCCTCTTCCGGGTCGATCGGCGGGAAACCGCTGCGGCGCATGCGTTCTTCGCCCGCGTCGCCGAGTTCGCCCTTCATGCCGCCGGACCACAGGCCCCACGCGACGGACTGCGCCGCGAGACCTTCGGCGCGACGGCGGGTGGCGAGGCCGTCGAGGAAGGCGTTGGCGGCGGCGTAGTTGCCCTGACCGGGGTTGCCGAGCACGCCGGCGGCCGAGGAGAACTGGACGAACCAGCGCAGCGGCAGCTCCGCGGTGAGCTCGTGCAGATGCCAGGCGGCGTCGGCCTTCGGGGCGAGGACACGGTCGAGGCGTTCGGGGTTCAGCGCGTCGATCGGGGCGTCGTCGAGGACACCGGCCGCGTGGACGACGGCGGTGAGCGGATGCTCGCCGGGGATGGCGGCGAGCAGCGCGGCGACGGCTTCGCGGTCCGCGCTGTCGCAGGCCGCGATGGTGACTTCGGCGCCGAGCGCCTGCAACTCCTGCGACAGCTCGGAAGCGCCGGGGGCGTCAGGGCCGCGACGGCTGGTCAGAAGCAGGTGCCGGACGCCGTACTCGGCGATCAGGTGCTTGGCGAGCATCGCGCCGAGACCGCCGGTACCGCCGGTGATCAGGACGGTGCCCTCGGGTTCCGGGCCGCGCGGGATGGTGAGCACGACCTTGCCGATGTGCTTGGCCTGGCTGAGCAACCGGAACGCCTCCGGGGCGCGGCGGACGTCCCAGACGTGACGCGGCAACGGCTTCAGGACACCGCTCGCGAACAGGTCCAGCACCTCGGCCCACATGCGGGAGAACTGCTCCGGGCCCGCCTCGATGAGGTCGTAGGGCCGGTACTCCACACCGGGGTGTTGCGCGGCGACCTCTTCGGGGTCGCGCAGTCCGGCCTTGCCCATCTCCAGGAACCGGCCTCCGCGCGGCAGCAGCCGCAGGGACGCGTCCACGAAGTCACCGGTGAGCGCGTCGAGGACGACGTCGACGCCGCGTCCTTCGCTGGTGGCGAGGAAGTGCTGTTCGAAGTCGAGGGTGCGGGAGTTGGCGAGGTGGCCGTCGTCCAGCCCGGCTTCGGTCAGCACGTGCTGCTTCGCGGGGCTGGCGGTGCTGTAGACCTCGGCACCGAGGTGGTGGGCGATCTGGATCGCCGCCATGCCGACGCCACCGGCGCCCGCGTGGACGAGGACGGACTCCCCCGCTTTCAGTCCGGCGAGTTCCTTGAGCCCGAAGTAGGCGGTGAGGAACACCAGCGGGACGGACGCGGCTTCCTCGTCCGTCCAGCCGTCCGGAATCCGGGCGCACATCGAGCGCTGCGCGGTGGTGATGGAGCCGATGCCGCCGATCGCCACGCCCATCACGCGGTCACCAGGCGCGAGATCGTCCACTCCGGGTCCGGTTTCCAGCACCACACCGGCGATCTCGTTGCCGAGCGGGCCGGGCTCGCCCTCGAACATGCCGAGGACGTTGAGCGCGTCCCGGAAGTTGAGGCCCGCGGCGCCGACGGCGACCCGGATGTGCCCGGGCTTGAGCGGTTCCAGGGCCTGGGGGCAGGGTTCGAGCCGCAGTTCCTCCAGGGTGCCGCGCGCGGCCATGCCGAGGCGCCACGCGGGTTCGGCGGGCGGGCTGAGTTCGTCGGTGCCGGGGACCGGGCCCAGCCGCAGGGCGGCGAAACCGCCGTCGCGCAAGGTCAGCTGAGGTTCGCCGGTCGCCAGCGCGGCGGCGAGTTCGGCCTCGGTCAGATCGCCGGTCTCGGTGTCGACGAGGACGACCCGGCCGGGCAGTTCGCTTTGCGCGGAGCGGCCGAGGCCCCAGACAGCGGCGGCGGCCGGATCGACACGGCCGGGGCCGATCGCGGAGCAGGTGACGAGGACGAGTTTCGCGTCGGCGAACCGGTCTTCGGTGGAGAACTGTTGCAGGACGGCGAGAACTTCGCGGGTGGCGATGCCGGCGCCCGCCGGGTCGGTGAACACCGGGAGGACGACGACCGGCGGTACGGAGCCACTGCCGACTCGCCCGTGGTAGGCCCACTCGACCTGGGCCGGGTCCGCCGGGGTGGGCACCGGGGTCCAGTCGAGGCGGAACAGCGAGTCGAGACCGGGGGTCGCCGAGGTGACGGGGGCGAGTTCGCGCAAGGTCAGTGAGCCGATGGTGACGACCGGGGCACCGGTTCCGTCGGCGGCGCGCAGGGTGACCGCACCCGAGGCGGCGGGCGTGAGCTTCAGGCGCAGCGCGGACGCGCCGGTGGCGTGCAGGGTGACGTCCTGCCAGAGGAACGGCAGCTTCGCGCCGCCCGGTTCCTCGCTCAGGAGGCCGATCGCGTGCAGACCGGCGTCGAGCAGCGCGGGGTGCAGGCCGAAGCGCTCGACGTCGGCCTTCGCGGTGTCTTCCGGCAGCGCGGTCTCGGCGAAGATCTCCTCGCCGAGCCGCCAGGCGGACTTGAGCCCTTGGAAGACCGGGCCGTACTCCAGCCCGGCGGCGGCGAACACCGGGTAGACGTCGGCGACATCCACGGAGACGGCGTCGCGCGGCGGCCACTCGGCCAGATCGAAGTTCGCGGCCGGGGCCTGCGGCGCCAGGGTTCCCGAACCGTGCAGCGTCCAGGCGCCTTCACCGGCACGGGAGTACACGGCGACGGCGCGGCGGCCGCTCTCGTCCGGGCCTGCCAAGACGACCTGGACGTCCAGCGGACCGGCCAGGACCATCGGTTCGCGCAGGGTGAGTTCTTCGAGATGCGCGCAGCCGGCTTCGTCACCGGCCCGCAGCGCGAGTTCGACCAGCGCGGTGCCGGGCACGATGACCGTGCCCGCGACGGCGTGATCGGAAAGCCAGGGGTGGGTGGACGGCGAGATGCGGCCGGTCAGCACGACGCCCGCGCCATCGGCGAGCGGGACGGCCGCGCCCAGCAGCGGGTGGGCGGCGTCGGCCAGGCCGAGCCCGCCAGGGTCGCCCGCGCTGTGGCCGCCGCGCAGCCAGTAGTTCTCGCGCTGGAACGGGTACGTGGGCAGATCGATCGTGCGGGCTCCGGTGCCCTCGTAGAACGCGGTCCAGTCGACGCGGGCGCCGCGGACGTGCAGTTCGGCGAGCACGGTCATCGCGGTCCGCGCTTCGGGGCGGTCCTTGCGCAGCACCGGGGTGACGAGGGTGCCTTCCGGCGGCAGTGTCCGCGCGGCCATCCCGGCCAGCACGGCGTCCGGGCCGATCTCGACGAACCGGGAAACCCCTTCGCCGCGCAAGAATCCGACGCCGTCGGCGAACCGGACGGGCTGCCGGACGTGCCGCGGCCAGTAGCCGGGCACGGTGACCTCGTCGGGTCCGGCGAGGCGGCCGGTCACGTTGGACACCACGGGGATGGTCGGCGTCCCGTGCGGGATCTCCTCGGCGATGGCGCCGAATTCGGCGAGCATGCCGTCCATCCGCGCGGAGTGCGAGGCATGGGAGATGTTGAGCCGCTTGATCTTCCGGCCGCGTTCGGCGAATTTCGCCGCGAGGGCCTCGGCGGCGGCTTCCTCGCCGGAGACGACGACCGAGTCGGGAGCGTTGAGCGCGCCGATGGCGAGGCCGTCGGTGAGTTCGGCGGCGACCTCCTCCTCGGTGGCCTGGATGCCGATCATCGCGCCGCCCGGGGGCTGCGCCTCCATCAGGCGGCCGCGCGCGGTGATCATCCGCGCGGCACCGGCCAGGTCCCAGACTCCGGCGACGTGGGCCGCCGCCAGTTCACCGGCGGAATGCCCGACGACGTAGTCCGGGTGCACACCCCACGCCTGCAGCAGGCGGAACAACGCGACCTGCAAGGCGAACATCGCGGGCTGGGCGAAGGTCATCCGGTCCAGCAGCTTCTGGTCGTCGCCGAAGACGACGTCGGCCAGCGGCCGGTCGAGGTGCGGGTCGAGCGCGGCGCACGCCTCGTCGAAGGCGGCGCGGTACGCGGGGAAGGTGTCGTAGAGCTCGCGGCCCATGCCGCAGCGCTGGGCGCCCATGCCGGAGAACAGGAACGCGGTGCGCCCGAGCAACGGTTCACCGGTGACGACGCCGGGAGCAGGGTCGCCCTCGGCGAGCGCGGTCAATCCCGCTTTGAGGTCTTCCGGGGTCCCGACGATCGCGGCGCGCGACTCCAGCGCGGTCCGCGTGGTGGCCAGCGACCAGCCCAGGTCGAGCGGATCGACGTCGTCCACAGTGGACAGAAGTTCGGCGGCCGCGGCTTTCAGCGCGGCTGGACCGCGAGCCGAAAGCGGCCACGTCTGGACTGCGGGCGGGATCCGCTCCGGCTCCGGCGCCTCGTCCGAAGGGGCCTGCTCCAGGATGACGTGCGCGTTGGTGCCGCTCATGCCGAAGGACGACACCCCGGCCCGCCGCGGCCGGTCGCCGGTGTCCCACGGCTTCGGTTCGGTGAGCAGTTCGACGGCTCCGGCCGTCCAGTCGACGTGCGGGGAAGGCTCGTCGACGTGCAGGGTGCGGGGCAGCACGCCGCGGCGCATCGCCTCGACCATCTTGATGATCCCGGCGGCACCCGCCGCGGCCTGCGTATGCCCGATGTTCGACTTGATCGACCCGAGCCACAACGGGGTCTCCCGCTCGCGGCCGTAGGTGGCCAGCAGCGCCTGTGCCTCGATCGGGTCACCGAGGGTGGTGCCGGTGCCGTGCGCCTCGACGGCGTCGACGTCGGCGGCGGTCAGCTTCGCGTTCTTCAGCGCGGCACGGATGACGCGTTGCTGGGCCGGTCCGTTGGGTGCGGTGAGGCCGTTGGACGCGCCGTCCTGGTTGACCGCGGAACCCTTGAGCACGGCGAGGATCCGGTGCCCGTTGCGGCGGGCGTCGGACAGCCGCTCCAGCAGGAGCATGCCCGCGCCCTCGGACCAGCCGGTGCCGTCGGCGCCCGCCGCGAACGCCTTGCAGCGCCCGTTCGGCGCCATGCCGCGCTGACGCGAGAACTCGACGAACGTCTCCGGTGTCGCCATCACCGTCACACCGCCGGCCAGCGCCAGCGAGCACTCCCCCGACCGCAGGGCGTGCGCCGCGAGGTGCACCGCGACCAGCGAAGACGAGCACGCCGTGTCGATGGTGACCGCCGGGCCCTCCAGCCCGAGGGTGTAGGCGAGCCGCCCCGACAGCACGCTGTTGGACGAGCCGGTGCCCAGGAACCCTTCCACCTCTTCGGATCCGCCGTCGAACCCGGAGACGTACTCGCTGCGCATGGCCCCGGCGAACACGCCGGTGGCGCTGCCCTTCAGCGCGGCCGTGTCCAGCCCCGCCCGTTCGAACGTCTCCCAGGTGACCTCCAGCAGCAGCCGCTGCTGCGGGTCCATCGCGAGGGCTTCCCGCGGCGAGATGCCGAAGAAACCCGCGTCGAACTCCCCCGCGTCGTGCAGGAATCCGCCCTGGTCGCTGTAGCTGGTGCCCCGGTGTTCCGGATCCGGGTGGTACAGCCCGTCGGTGTCCCAGCCCCGGTTCGCCGGGAACCCCGTCATCCCGTCCCCGCCGCCGTCGACGAGGTCCCACAGTCCTTCCGGCGAGGTGACCCCGCCCGGGAACCGGCAGGCCATGCCGATCACGGCCAGGGGTTCGGAGCCGCTCTCCTCGGCTTCTCGCAGACGGCGCCGCGTCTCACGCAGTTCGGCGGTCAGTCGCTTGAGGTAGTCGAGCGTCCGCTCGTCGGTGGTCATGACGGTGGTCCTCCTCGCGGCGGCGGGCCGGGGGTCAGAGTTCGTTGTCCAGCAGGGCGAACATGTCGTCGATGGTGTCCACTTCCAGGTCGGCGTCGCCGCCGGACGGGCGGACGCGGTCCTGCCACAGGGCCACCAGGTTCCGCAGCTTCGCCTCGACCTCGGCCCCGTCCGCGCTTGCCAAGTCCACTGTGGACAATTCGGCGGCGAGCTTGTCGATCCCCGACGCCAGGCCGGTTTCCTCTGTCGCGGCAGGTCCCGCGGCGTCTATCTCGGACTGGAGGAACTTGGCGAGGTCGTCCGGGGTCGGGTAGTCGAAGATCAGCGTCGCGGGCAGGCGCAGCCCGGTGGCCGCGTCGAGCCCGTTACGCAGCTCGACCGCGGTCAGCGAGTCGAAGCCCAGATCGGTGAACGCCCGGCCCGGCTCGATCGAGTCCGCACCGTCGTGCCCGAGCGCCGCGGCGGCCTGGCCGCGCACCACGTCGAGCAGCACCCGTTCGGCGTCCACCTGCGACAGCCCGGCGAGCCGTCGCTTGAGCCCGTCGGCCTGCGCCGCCGCGTCCACCGGAGCGGCGCGCCGCACCGAACCGCGGACGAGACCGCGCAGCAGCGGCGGCACCGGACCGGTCATCGAGCGGAGCCCGGCGACGTCCAGCTTGACCGGCACCGAGACCGGTTCGGCCAGGCCGGTGGCCAGGTCGAACAGCTCCAAACCCTCGACCGGGTCGAAACTGCCGACCCCGTCGCGGCCCATCCGGTCCGCGTCGGCCGAGTCGCCCATGCCGTCGGCCCAGAGACCGAAGGCGAGCGACGTCGCGGGCAGGCCGAGGCCGCGGCGGTGATGCGCCAGCCCGTCGAGGAAGGTGTTCGCGGCGGCGTAGTTCGCCTGCCCCGGCGCGCCGAGCACCCCGGCGGCCGACGAGAACAGGACGAACATGGTCAGGTCGTGACCACGGGTGAGTTCGTGCAGGTTCCACGCCGCGTCCACCTTGGGCCGCAGCACCTTTTCGAGCCGCTCGGGGGTGAGCGCGGTCAGCAGGCCGTCGTCGAGGACACCGGCCGCGTGCACCACCCCGGTCAGCCCGGGCGTGCGGTCCAGGACGGCGGCGAGCGAAGCGCGGTCGGCGGCGTCGCACGCCTCGATCCGCACGTTCGCGCCCAGCCCGGTCAGTTCCGCCGTCAGTTCGGCCGCGCCGGGCGCGTCCGGACCACGACGGCTGGTGAGCACCAGGTCGGTGACGTCGTGCTTGGTGACCAGGTGCCTGGCCAGCACCGCGCCGAGACCGCCGGTACCGCCGGTGACGAGCACCGTGCCGCCGATCGGGCGGCGCGGCACGGTCAGCACGACCTTGCCGACGTGCTTGGCCTGGGACAGGAACCGCAGCGCCTCCGGTGCCCGGCGCAGATCCCAGGTCCGGATCGGCAGCGGGGTGAGCGCGCCCTGGTCGAACAAGGTGATCAGCTCCTCCCACATCCGCGCGATCCGGTGGTTGCCGGCGTCGATCACGTCGAACGCCTGGTAAGTCACACCGGGATGGTGCCCCGTGGCGCCGCCGTCCGGACGGACGTCGGTCTTCCCCATTTCCACGAACCGTCCACCGCGCGGTAACAGGCGCATCGACGCGTCGATGAAGTCGCCCGTCAGCGCGTTGAGGACGACGTCCACGCCGTTCCCGCCGGTGGTCTCGCCGAACCGCTCCTCGAAGTCGAGCGTCCGCGACGAGGCGATGTGGTCATCGGCCAGTCCGGCCGCGCGCAGGACGTCCCATTTGCCCTCGCTCGCGGTGCCGAACACCTCGGCGCCGAGGTGCCGGGCGAGTTGCGTGGCGGCCATGCCGACACCACCCGCCGCGGCGTGGATGAGCACCGACTCGCCCTTCTTCAGCGCGCCGAGGTCGGTCAGCGCGTAGTAAGCGGTGAGGAACACCAGCGGCACCGACGCGGCTTCTTCGAACGTCCAGCCCTCGGGCATCTTCGCCAGCAGGTCGCGATCGGCGAAGGTGAGCGGGCCGAACCCGCCGTGCACCAGGCCCATCACCCGGTCGCCCACGACGAGATCGTCCACTTCGGACCCGACGTCGGTGACGACACCGGCGGCCTCGTAGCCGATCCGGCCGGCGTCACCCGGGTACATGCCGAGCACGTTGAGCACGTCGCGGAAGTTCGTCCCGGCCGCCCGGGTGGCGATCCGGACCTCACGCGGCAGCAACGGTTCGAGCACGTCCGGGTACGGCTCGAAGGAGAGCCTGTCGAGCGTGCCCTTGACGACGCTGTCCAGACGCCAGGCCTCTTCGTGCCACGGCGGCACGAGATCGGTCGACGACGCGGCGGTCAGCAGCCGGGCGGCGTGGACGACGCCGTCACGGACGGCCAGCTGGGTTTCGTCGCCCAGCACGGCCAGCGCCGTGTCGACGTCGGACTCGGCGGCGTCGAGCAGCACCAGGCGACCGGGATTCTCGGACTGGGCACTGCGGACCAGCCCCCAGACCGCGGCCGAAGCCGGGTCGACAATGTCCGATGTAGACACGGCGACCGCGTTTTCGGTGCGCACGACGAGGATGGCGTCCTTCTCCTCGGCCAGCCACTCCTGAAGCTTCGCCAGCGTGCTTCGCAGCAGAACGTGCGCGGCCGCCGGGGTCTCGTCGGCGCCGGGTACCGCCGAGAGCAGCTCTGTCGCCGGAGCCGGGGACTCGTTCATGACCTGGGCCCAGCCGAGCCGGAACAGCGAGTCCGAAGTGGACGGATCCACCGGGCCGAGGTCGGTGACCTCACGCAGCAGCAACGATCCCACCGTCAGCACCGGCGCTCCGGCACCGTCGGTGAGTTCCAGCCGCACCGAGTCCGTGCCGGAGGCCGCGACCCGGACGCGGGCGGCGGTGGCGCCGGCCGCGTGCAGGACGACGTCACGCCAGAGGAACGGCAGCCGGGTGGTTTCGGCGTTCCCGGGCAGCAGGCCGATGGCGTGCAGCGCGGCGTCGAGCAGGGCCGGGTGCAGGCCGAACTTCCCGGCGTCGCCGTGGGCGGCGGCGGGCAGTTCGAGGTCCGCGCAGACCTCTTCACCCACGAGCCAAGCGGCGGTGAGGCCTTGGAAAACCGGGCCGTACTGCAGGCCCGCGTCGGCGAGCCCCGCGTAAAGCTCGGTGACGTCGACTGCCTGAGCTCCGGCGGGCGGCCACGTGGCGTCCTTGGCCGCCGGATAGGCGTCTCCCGGGGCCAGCAGGCCGGTCGCGTGCTCGGTCCACTGGGCCTCGCCGAGGCGGGAGTGGATCGACACCGGACGTCGTCCGTCGTCGTCCGCGGCACCGACCACCACCTGCACGGCGAGTCCGCCGGTCTCCGGCAGCACCATCGGCGCGGCCAGCGTCAGTTCGGCCACGCGGGAGCAGCCGAGTTCGTCGCCCGCCCGGACTGCGAGTTCGACCAGGGCCGCGCCGGGGACCAGCACGGTGCCGAGCACCGCGTGATCGGCCAGCCACGGCTGCACGGCGCGGGACAGCCTGCCGTAGCCGACCAGGCCGTCTTCGCCCGCCGTCGGCACGGTCGCGCCGAGCAGCGGGTGCCCGGCCGCGGCAAGGCCGAGCCCGGCGGCGTCACCGGCGACAGCGGGCGGGTCGAGCCAGAACCGTTCGCGCTGGAACGCGTAGGTGGGCAGCGGGACGGCATGGGCGTCTGTGCCCTCGAAGAACTTCGCCCAATCGGCCTCAACCCCCGCCGCAATTAGTCGACTAAATGCGAGGGCGGCGGTCTGGCGTTCGTCACGGTCCTTGCGCAGCACCGGGACGAACACCGCGTCGGGGGCGCTGTCGAGGCCCATCGCGGAGAGCACGCCGTCCGGGCCGAGTTCCGCGAACCGGGTGACGCCTGCCGCCGAGAGCGCGGCGACGCCGTCGGCGAACCGCACGGTCTCGCGGACATGCCGGACCCAGTACCCCGGGTCGGTCAAATCCGCCGATTCGGTCACGGTGGACACGATCGGGATCCGCGGCTCGGCGTATTCCAAGGACGCCGCCACTTCGGCGAACTCCGCCAGCATCGGCTCCATGAGCGCGGAGTGGAACGCGTGCGAGACGACCAGTGCCTTGGTGCGGCGGCCTTCCTTCGCGAACCGGTCGGCGACTTCACGGACCGGACCGTCCACACCGGACAGGACGATCGCCTGCGGCCCGTTGACCGCCGCCAGGCAGACCTCGCCGGACAGGTACTCGCGCACCTCGTCCTCGGTCGCCTGGACCGCGACCATCGCGCCACCTTCCGGCAGCGCCTCCATCAACCGGCCACGAGCCTCGACGAGTTTCGCCGCGTCCTCCAGCGAGAACACGCCCGCCACGTGGGCTGCGGCGATCTCGCCGATCGAGTGCCCGGCCAGGAAATCGGGCCGGATCCCCCACGACTCCACCAGCCGGAACAACGCCACTTCCAGAGCGAAGATCGCGGGCTGCGCGGTGCCGGTGCGGTCGATATCTCCATCAAGCGGAAGCAGCGCAGCGACCTCGTCGTAAGCCGCCGCGAACACCGGGAAGGCGTCGTAGAACCCCTGGCCCATGCCGAGCCGCTGGGAACCCTGACCGGTGAACAGCAGCGCGAGCTTGCCCTCTGCCGCGCGGCCGGTGACGACATCCGGGGTGGTCCCGCCACCCGCGAGGGCAGCCAATCCGGTGCGCAAGTCGCCGGTGAGCACCGCCCGCCGCTCGAACGCGGTCCGGGTGGTGGCCAGCGCGTAACCGATGTCGACCGGGTCGGCGAACCCGACGGTACCGAGCAGTCGTCCTGCCTGGGCCCGCAGCGCATCTTCCGTGCGGGCGCTCAGCACCCACGGCAGTAGCGACGGCGCCGCCGGGGCCGCGTGCTTCACCGGCTCCGGGACCTGCTCCAGGATGACGTGCGCGTTGGTACCGCTGATGCCGAACGCCGACACCGCCGCGCGCCGGGGCCTGTCCGCCTCGGGCCAAGGCCGCGCCTCGGTCAGCAGCCGGACCTCACCCTCGCTCCAGTCGACGTGCAGGGACGGCTCGTCGACGTGCAGGGTCGCGGGCAGGACGCCGTGCCGCATCGCCTCGACCATCTTGATGATCCCGGCGAGCCCGGCGGCGGCCTGGGTATGACCGATGTTGGACTTCACCGAACCCAGCCACAGCGGTTCCTCGCGGTCCTGTCCGTAGGTGGCCAGCAGCGCCTGTGCCTCGATCGGGTCGCCCAGCGCGGTTCCGGTGCCGTGCGCCTCGACGATGTCCACAGTGGACGATTCGACGCCCGCCGCGGCCAGCGCGCGGCGGATGACCCGTTGCTGCGAGGGTCCGTTGGGCGCGGTCATGCCGTTGGACGCGCCGTCCTGGTTGACCGCGCTGCCGCGGACGACCGCCAGCACGTGACGTCCGTTGCGACGGGCGTCGGAAAGCCTTTCCAGGAGCAGGAATCCGGCACCCTCGGCCCAGGCGGTGCCGTCGGCCGCGGCCGCGAACGGTTTGCAGCGGCCGTCGGCGGCCAGGCCGCGCTGGCGGGAGAACTCGATGAACGGGTTGGGGCTGGCCATCACGGTCGCGCCACCGACCAGCGCCAGTTCGCATTCGCCGGAGCGCAGCGCTTGCGCCGCCCAGTGCAGGGCGACCAGCGAGGACGAGCACGCCGTGTCGACCGAGACCGCCGGGCCTTCGAGCCCGAAGGTGTAGGCGACGCGGCCGGTCAGCACGCTGCTCGCGCTGCCGGTCCCGAGCAGGCCCTCCATCCCGTCCGGGGTGGCGGCGAGACGCGACGCGTAGTCGTCGTACATGACACCGGCGAACACACCGGTGGCGCTGCCGCGCAGCGAGACCGGATCGATCCCGGCGCGTTCGAACGCCTCCTGCGCGGTCTCCAGCAGTAGCCGCTGCTGCGGGTCGACGGTGACCGCCTCACGCGGAGAGATGCCGAAGAACTCCGCGTCGAAGTCGGCGGCGTCGTGCAGGAAACCGCCCTCGCGGGCGTAGCTGGTGCCGGGGTGGTCGGGGTCCGGGTGGTACAGCCCGTCGAGGTCCCAGCCGCGGTCGGTCGGGAACGGCGTGATCGCGTCGGTCCCCTCGGCGACCAGGCGCCACAGGTCCTCCGGCGAGCTGACGCCGCCCGGGAACCGGCAGCTCATCGCGACGATCGCGATGGGCTCGTCCGGCTCGGCGACCCGCACCGGTTCGACGTCCGCAGTGGACGCCTCTCCGGACAGCTCGCCGCGGATGTACGTGGCCAGTGCCGCCGGGTTCGGGTGGTCGAAGATCAGCGTGGCGGGCAGCCGCAGCCCGGTCGCCTCGCCGAGCCGGTTGCGCAGTTCGACCGCGGTGAGCGAGTCGAAGCCGAGTTCGGTGAACGCGCGGCCGGCCTCGACCGACGTCGCGGTGCCGTGTCCGAGCACGTCGGCGACGTGGCCCCGGACCAGATCGACCAGATGCGAGAGCTGGTCGGCGGGCGAGAGCCGGGTCAGCGTCGCGGTCAGCCCGGCGGCGGCCGCGGCGTTGGCCGCACCCCGTCGCTTCGGCACCCGGACCAGACCACGCAGCGCGGGAGCGGGCTCGCTCGTGCGGGCCAGCGTGCGCAGCGTCGCCAGGTCGAGCTTGACCGGCACCGGAACCGGCGTCGAAGCGGCCAGTGCGGCGTCGAACAGCGCCAGGCCCTCTTCGTCGGTAAGCGCCCCGAATCCGGCTCGGGCAAGACGGTCCACATCGGACTGTCCGCCCATGCCGTTGGCCCACAGGCCGTACGCGAGCGATCGGGCGGGCAGGCCCTCGGCGTGACGACGTCGCGCGAGGTCGTCGAGCAGGGCGTTGGCTGCGGCGTAACTCGCCTGCCCCGGACCGCCGAGGATTCCGGACACCGAGGACACCAGCACGAACTGGGTCAACGGCTTGCCAAGGGTGAGTTCGTGGAGCGCGAGCGCCGCCTCGGCCTTGGGCCGCAGCACGGTGTCGAACCGCTCCGGGGTCAGTTCGGTGACGACGCCGTCGTCGAGCACACCGGCGGCGTGCACGATCCCGGTGAGGTCTTCGATCCCGTCGAGCAGGGCGGCGAGCGCGTCGCGGTCGGTGACGTCGCAGGCGACGACGTCGGCACCGAGTTCTTCCGCCAGCTCCGCCGCGCCCGGAGCGTCGAGACCACGACGGCTGGTGAGGACCAGCTTGGTGACGTCGGGCGCGAGGTGCCGGGCGATCGCGGCCCCGACCCCGCCGGTGCCGCCGGTGACGAGAACCGTGCCCTCGCCCCAGATCGCGGCTTCTCCGGGAGTGGCCCGGGCGAGACGCGGGACTTCCGCGACGCCGTCGCGGATCCTCACCTGTGGTTCACCGGTGGCCAGTGCTAGGCTGACGTCCTCGCCTTCGAGGACGACGAACCGGTCCGGGTGCTCCGAGGCGGCGGTGCGGGCGAGACCGCGCACAGCGGCCCCGGCCGGAGTGTCACCGGTGCGGACCACCAGACGGGTCCCGCCGTCGGCCAGGAACTCCTGGATCGCGGTCAGGGTCTCGGCCAGTGCCGCTCGCGGCTCGCCTTCGGGTGCGGTGAAGACCGTGACGGCCTCGGGAACCTCGCCGTCAGCGGGGACCTCGACCCAGGTCAGTTCGTACAGCGAGTCCGTGCCGCGCGGCCTCGGCGCCTCCGCCGCCCGGACGGCGACCGTGCCGATCGTGGCGACCGGCGCGCCGGTGGTGTCGGTGACCAGCAAGGAGAATCCGGATCCGGCGGGCGTGACCCGGACGCGCAGCGCGGTGGCGCCGGTGGCGTGCAGGGTGACGTCGCCGAACAGGAACGGCAGGCGGGTGCCCTCGCCCGGCAGGAGACCGAGGGTGTGGAGCGCCGCGTCGAGCAGCGCCGGGTGCAGGCCGAAGCCGTCGACGTCGGCGCCCTCGGGCAGTTCGACTTCGGCGAAGACGGTGTCGCCATCGCGCCAGGCGGTGGTGAGCCCGCGGAACGGCGGTCCGTAGTCGAGCCCCGCGGCCGCCATGTCCGCGTAGAGCCCATCGAGTGAGAGCGGCTCGGCGGCGGGCGGCCATTCCGTGAGCCCGGACGGCACGGCGGCCGTCTCCGGGGTGAGCGTGCCCGTCGCGTGCTCGGTCCATTCCCCTTGCGGCGCACGCGAGTGCACCGAAACCGGACGGCGTCCGCCCGCACCCACGGCGCCGACGAGCACCTGGACGTCCAGCGCGCCGTGCGGCGGCAGCACCAGCGGCGCGGCCAGGGTCAGTTCCTCCACGCCTCCGCAGCCGGCTTCGTCACCGGCGCGGACGGCGAGTTCGAGCAGCCCGGTGCCGGGGACGAGCACTTCGCCGAACGCGGCGTGCCCGGCCAGCCACGGATGCGTGGCGATCGAAAGCCGTCCGGTGAGCACCCAGCCGTCGCCGTCGGCGAACGGCACGGCGGCGCCCAGCAGCGGGTGTCCGGCGGCCTGGAGCCCGGCCGTGGTGACGTCGCCCGCTCCGCTTCCGGCGGCGAGCCAGAAGCGGCGGCGGTCGAACACCGACGTCGGCAGGTCGACGACGCGGGCACCGGTCGGGCGGAACACCTCGG
Organism: Amycolatopsis thailandensis; assembly: GCF_042723255.1. Classification (NCBI taxonomy): domain Bacteria; kingdom Bacillati; phylum Actinomycetota; class Actinomycetes; order Pseudonocardiales; family Pseudonocardiaceae; genus Amycolatopsis; species Amycolatopsis thailandensis. Next base: position 43,051 of record NZ_JBHXJK010000021.1, on the reverse strand, counting down.
CCCAGTCGACGGTGACGCCGCGGGTGTACGCGGTGGCCAGCGTGGTGAGCGCGGTCGCGGCCTCGTCGCGGTCGGCGCGCAGGAACGACGCCGCGAAGGTGTCCGGGCCGTCGTCGGCGAGCGCGGTCAGCACGGCGGCCGGGCCGAGTTCCAGGAACCTGGTCGCCCCGGCCTCGCGCAGCCACGCCAGCCCTGCGTCGAACCGGACGGTGGCGCGGACATGCTCGACCCAGTACTCCGGTTCGGCGACCCGCGCCGTCCGTTCACCGTCCACTGTGGACACGAACGGGATCGTCGGCGCCGAGAACTCCAAGCTCCGCACCACGGCGGCGAACTCGTCGAGCATCGGCTCCATCAGGGCCGAGTGGAACGCGTGCGAGACCTCCAGGCGCTTGGTGCGGCGGCCGAGCTTCTCGAACTTCTTGGCCAGCTTCAGCGTCGGCGACGCGGCGCCCGAAAGAACCACCGCGTCCGGGCCGTTCACAGCGGCCAGCGAGACCTTCGGCGTCAGATGCTCGCGCACCTCGTCCTCACTCGCCTGGACCGCGACCATCGCGCCGCCCTCGGGCAGCGCCTCCATCAACCGGCCACGAGCCTCGACGAGCTTGGCCGCGTCCGCCAGGGAAAGCACCCCGGCGACGTGCGCTGCCGCGATCTCGCCGATCGAGTGCCCGCCCACGAAGTCGGGCGTCATGCCCCAGGACTCGGCGAGCCGGTAGAGCGCGACCTCCAGTGCGAAGATCGCGGGCTGCGCGGCGCCGGTGCGGTTCAGGTCACCGCCGGTCGGGAGCAGCGTGGTGACCTCGTCGTAGGCCTTGGCGAACACCGGGAAGGCGGCGTAGAGCCCTTCGCCCATGCCGAGACGCTGGGATCCCTGACCGGTGAACAGGAACGCCGTCCGTCCGGGCAGCACGCGCCCGGTGACGACCGACGGCGTGATCGTGCCCTCTGCCAGCGAGCCGAGTCCGGCGCGGAGTTCTTCTTCCGTGGCACCGAGCACGACGGCACGCCGTTCGTGCGCGGTCCGGGTCGTGGCGAGCGCGAAACCGACGTCGACCGGCTCGCCGTCGCGGCCGAGCAGGCGCCCGGCCTGCTCCCGCAGGGTGTCTTCGGCGCGGCCGGAGAGCACCCACGGCACGAGCGCCGGAGTCACCACCTCGCGCGGTGCGGGGGTTTCGGCCGGAGGCTGTTCGAGGATGACGTGCGCGTTGGTGCCGCTGATCCCGAACGACGACACGGCGGACCGGCGCGGACGTCCGGTCTCCGGCCACTCCCGGCCGTCGGCGAGCAGCTCGACGTCACCGGCTTCCCAGTCGACGTGCGGCGTCGCCTCGCCCAGGTGCAGCGTCGGCGGCAGGACACCGTGGCGCATCGCCTGGACCATCTTGATGATCCCGGCCACGCCCGCCGCGGCCTGCGTGTGGCCGAAGTTGGACTTCACGGAGCCGAGGTAAAGCGGCTCGCCGTCACGCTCGCGGCCATAGGTGGCCAGGAGCGCCTGCGCCTCGATCGGGTCACCCAGCGTCGTGCCGGTGCCGTGCGCCTCGACAGCGTCCACAGTGGACGACGGGACTCCGGCGGCGGCCAGCGCCTGACGGATCACGCGCTGCTGCGAGGGACCGTTGGGGGCGGTGAGGCCGTTGGACGCGCCGTCGGAGTTGACCGCGGAGCCCTTGACGACCGCGAGCACGCGGTGCCCGTTGCGGCGCGCGTCGGAAAGCCGTTCCAGCACGAGCATTCCGGCGCCTTCGGCCCAGCCGGTCCCGTCGGCGTCGGCCGAGAACGACTTGCAGCGGCCGTCGGCCGCGAGGCCGCGCTGACGGGAGAACCCGATGAACGTCTCCGGCGTCGCCATCACCGTGACACCGCCGGCCAGCGCCAGCGAGCACTCCCCCGACTTCAGCGCCTGCGTCGCCCAGTGCAGGGCCACCAGCGACGAGGAGCACGCGGTGTCGACCGAAACCGCGGGCCCCTCCAGGCCGAGGGTGTAGGCGACGCGGCCGGACAGCACGGAACCCGAGGTGCCGGTGCCGAGGAAACCCTCGACGTCGTCGGGGACGTCGTTGCCGAGCCGGGTGCCGTAATCGTGGTACATGACGCCGGCGAACACGCCGGTCGGGCTGCCCTTGAGCGCCGTCGGGTCGGTGCCGGAGCGCTCCAGCGCCTCCCACGCGACTTCGAGCAGCAGGCGCTGCTGCGGGTCCATCGCGAGCGCTTCACGCGGCGAGATCCCGAAGAACTCCGGGTCGAAGTCGCCCGCGTCGTGCAGGAATCCGCCTTCGCGGGTATAGGTCTTGCCCGGCCGGTCGGGGTCGGGGTCGTAGATGCCGTCGACGTCCCAGCCGCGGTCCTCGGGGAACCGGGTCACGCCGTCGCGGCCACCGGCGACGAGGTCCCACAGCTCTTCCGGCGACGTCACGCCGCCCGGGTAGCGGCAGGCCATGCCGACGATGACGATCGGGTCGCCGTCGGCGCGGGCGGCGGTGAAGACCGGGGTCGCGTCGGCGGGTTCGTCGAGCAGTTCGGCGAGCAGGAACTCGGCCAGCGCCGAGGGCGTCGGGTGGTCGAAGGTCAGCGTCGCGGGGAGCCGCAGCCCGGTGACCGTGCCGAGGCGGTTGCGGAACTCGACCGCGGTGAGCGAGTCGAAACCGAGGTCACCGAAGGCGCGGTCGGCCTCGACGGCGTCGGGGCTGGTGTGGCTGAGGACGTGCGCGGCCTCGGTGCGGACCAGTTCGGTCAGCAGCCGTGTGCGCTCACCGGCGGGCACGCCCGCCAGACGCTGCCGCAGACCCGCGGCTTCCGCTTCCTCCGCCGCACGGCGACGTCGCGGCCGGACCAGGCTCCGCAGCACGTGCGGCACCTCGGCTTCGGCACGCAAGGCGGCCAGGTCCAGCTTGGTCGCGACCGGACGCGGGTCGTCGCCGAAAGCCAGCAGGTCGAACAGCTCCAGCCCGGCTTCGACCGGCAGCGCGGTCCCGCCGCGGCCCTCGCCCATGCCGGTTTCCCAGAGGCCGTAAGCGATCGACGTGCCGGGGAGGCCCTGGGCACGCCGGAGCGTGGCGAGCCCGTCGAGGTAGCCGTTGGCCGCCGCGTAGTTCGCCTGACCGGGTGCGCCGAGCGCGCCGGCGATCGAGGAGAAGGTGACGAACAGCTTCAGGTCCGTGGTCAGTTCGTGCAGATGCCGCGCGGCGTCGGATTTGGGGCCCGCCACGGCGGCGAGCCGCTCGGGGGTCATCGCGGAGAGGACGCCGTCGTCGAGGACACCCGCCGCGTGCACAACGCCGCTGAGCGGTTCTTCGACAAGCGCGAGCACGGACTCCAGCTGGGAGCGGTCGGCGACGTCGCAAGCGGCGATCGTCACCTCGGCGCCGAGCGCGCGCAGATCCTCACGCAAGGTCTCGGCACCGGGCGCGTCGGCACCCCGGCGTCCGACGAGCAGCAGGTGCCGGACGCCGTGTCGCTCGACGAGCCGCCGCGCGACGTGCACGCCGAGTCCGCCGGTACCGCCGGTGACCAGGACGGTGCCGTCGAGGGTCCAGTCCGGGTCGGCGGTGGCGCGGGACCGCGTCAGGCGGGGCACGCGCGGACCGTCTTCGGTGAACTTGACCTCGGGTTCGCCGGTGGCGGCCGCGATCCGGGCGTCTCCGTCACCGTGGACCAGGACGAACTTGTCCGGGTACTCGGCTTGCGCGCTGCGCACCAGTCCGGCGATCGCGGCGTGCGCCGGGCTGTCGCCGGTGAGGTGGACGACGAGCCGGTCGTCGGCCGCCTGCAACGCTTCGAGCGTGGCCTCGACCGACGTGGCCTCGTGCACGGTGACGTCTTCGGCCTGCCGCGGAACGGCGACGGGGATCCAGTCGAGGCCGAACAGCGCGTCGGTGGCGGCGCTGGGCAGCGGCCCGTCGCCCACCGGACGCAGGCTCAGCGACGCGACGGAGAGCACCGGCGCGCCCGTGCCGTCGGTGACGTGCAAGGAAACGGCGTCCTGCCCGGCCGGGGTGAGCCGGGCCCGCAGCGTGCTCGCTCCAGTGGCGTGCAACGCCAGCCCGGCCCACGAGAACGGCAGCCGCGCCGGGCCGCCGGTCAGGCCGACGGCGTGCAGGACGGCGTCGAGCAGTGCCGGGTGCAGCCCGAACCCGCGGACGTCGGTGCCCTCGGGCAGCGCGACCTCGGCGAAGACCTCGTCGCCCCGGCGCCAGGCCGCGCGCAGACCGCGGAACGGGTCCCCGTAGGTGAGCCCGGCCTCGGCCAGGGTGGCGTAGAAGCCTTCCAGGTCAACGGTTTCCGCGCCGGACGGCGGCCACTCGGTGATCGTTGCGGGTTCCTCGACGGCCGTGGTCAGCGAGCCGGTGGCGTGCAACGTCCATTCGCCGTCCTGAGGACGCGAATGCACCGCCAGGGTGCCATCGTCCGAAAGGGACACGCGCAGCTGGACCGGGGCCGAGGTGAGCACCAGCGGTGCCTGCAACGTCAGTTCCTCGACGGTGCCGAAGCCGACCTCGTCGGCCGCCCGCACGGCCAGTTCGGCGAACGCGGTCCCGGGCAGCAGGACGGCGTCGCGGACGCGGTGCCCGGCCAGCCACGGCTGTTCGTCGAGCGACAGGCGTCCGGTGAGCACCAGCCCGCCGCGTTCGGGCAGCGCGACGGCGGCACCGAGCAGCGGGTGGTCGAGCGCGCCGAGACCCAGCGCGGTGGCGTCGCCGGACCCCGGCGGGGCCAGCAGCCAGAAGCGACGGCGCTGGAACGGATAGGTGGGCAGGTTCGCGGGCCGCGCGCCGCTGCCGTCGAAGAAGCGGTCCCAGTCCACGGGAGCGCCCGCCGCGTGCACCGCGCCCAGCGCGGTCATCGCGGTCCTGGCCTCGTCGGAGTCCTTGCGCAGCGCGGGCACACCGCCGTCGACGAGCGCACTGAGCACCGCGTCCGGTCCGAGTTCGAGGAACGTCGTGACGCCCTCGGCGGTCAGCGCCGCGAGACCGTCGGCGAACCGGACGGTTTCGCGGACGTGCCGGACCCAGTAACCCGGATCGGTCAGCTCCGCCGACGCGCTCACGGTGGACACGATCGGGATCCGCGGCTGGTTGTACTTCAAGGACGACGCGACTTCGGCGAACTCGTCCAGCATCGGCTCCATCAGCGCCGAGTGGAACGCGTGAGACACCACCAGATGCTTGGTGCGGCGGCCTTCTCCGGCGAACCGGGCGGCGACCTCGCGCACCGGACCGTCCACACCGGACAGGACGACGGCATCCGGCCCGTTCACGGCGGCCAAGCAGACCTCGTCGGTCAGGAACTCACGCACCTCGTCCTCGGACGCCTGCACCGCGATCATCGCGCCGCCCTCGGGCAGCGCCTCCATCAGCCTGCCGCGCGCTTCGACGAGTTTCGCCGCGTCCTCCAGGGAAAGCACCCCGGCGACATGCGCCGCCGCGATCTCGCCGATCGAGTGCCCGGCGAGGAGATCGGGGGTCACACCCCAGGATTCGAAGAGCCGGAACAACGCCACTTCCAGGGCGAAGATCGCGGGCTGCGCGGTACCGGTGCGGTCGATGTCACCATCGAGCGGCAGCAGCGCGGCGACCTCGTCATACGCCGCCGCGAACACCGGGAAGGTCTCGTACAGGCCCTGCCCCATGCCGAGCCGCTGGGCGCCCTGGCCGGTGAACAGGAACGCGAGCCGTCCGGTGACCGCGCGGCCGGAGACGACGTTGGCCGCCCGGCCGGTGTCGGCGAACGCGGACAGCCCGGCCCGCAGCACCGACGGATCGGTTCCGACGACGACCGCGCGCCGTTCGTGCGCGGTGCGGGCGGTGGCGAGGGTCCAGGCGACGTCGAGCGGGTCGTCCGTCAGGTTCGCGAGCCGCGCGGCCTGTGCCCGCAAGGCCTCCTCGGAACGGCCGGACAGCACCCACGGAAGCATCGCGGGCCGGGTTCCCGGCTCTGGGGTCTCTTGCGCGGGAACGTGTTCCAGCACGACGTGCGCGTTGGTCCCGCTGAATCCGAACGACGAGACGCCCGCCCGGCGCGGACGGCCGGTCTCCGGCCAGTTCGCGGACTCGGTGGCCACGCGGATCGCGCCGGCCTCCCAGTCGACCTGGGCCGACGGCGCGTCGACGTGCAGCGTCGCGGGGACGACGCCGTGCCGCATCGCCTCGACCATCTTGATCACCCCGGCGACCCCGGCCGCGGCCTGCGTGTGCCCGAAGTTCGACTTGACCGAGCCGAGCAGCAGCGGCTCTTCGCGGTCTTGGCCATAGGTGGCGAGCAAGGCCTGCGCCTCGATCGGGTCGCCCAGCCTGGTGCCGGTGCCGTGCGCCTCGACGACGTCGACGTCCGAGGTGGACAGTCCAGCGTTGGCAAGTGCCTGGAGGATGACGCGCTGCTGCGACGGGCCGTTCGGCGCGGTGAGCCCGCTGGACGCCCCGTCCTGATTGACCGCGGATCCCTTGAGCAGGGCGAGAACCGGGTGCCCGTTGCGACGCGCGTCGGACAGCTTCTCCAGCAGGACGAACCCGGCGCCCTCACCCCAGGCGACGCCGTCGGCGCCGTTGGCGAAGGCCTTGCAGCGGCCGTCGATCGCCATCGCGTTCTGCTTGCTGAAGTCGACGAACGGATCGGGGTTGGCCATCACGGTGACCCCGCCGGCCAGCGCGAGCGAGCACTCCCCCGACCGCAATGCCTGGCTCGCCAGATGCATCGCGACCAGCGAAGACGAGCACGCCGTGTCCACCGAGACGGCCGGTCCCTCGAACCCGAAGGTGTAGGAGACCCGGCCGGACATCATCGCGCCGGACGTGCCGGTGCCGAGGAAGCCTTCGACCTCCTCCGGGATCTTCGTCAGCCTGGAGGCGTATTCGTGGTAGATCGCGCCGGTGAAGACACCGGTGTCGCTGCCGCGCAGGGTGCCCGGCGGGATTCCCGCGCGTTCGAAGGCCTCCCAGGCGATCTCCAGCAGCAACCGCTGCTGCGGGTCCATGGCGAGGGCTTCACGCGGCGAGATGCCGAAGAATTCCGGGTCGAAGTCGCCCGCGTCGGGCAGGAAGCCACCGGTGCGGGTGTTCGACACGCCCTGTTTGCCCGGGGTCGGGTCGAACAGCGCGGCCAGGTCCCAGCCGCGGTCGGTGGGGAACTCCGTAAGGCCTTCGCGGCCCTCGGCCACGAGACGCCACAGGTCTTCCGGCGTGTTCACCTCACCGGGGAACCGGCAGCTGGTCGCGACGATCGCGATCGGCTCACTGTCGTCGGTGACGCGGGCGCGGGTCCGGGGCCCGGCGGTGAGGTCGCCGAGCAGTTCCGAGCGGACGTAACCGGCGAGGGCGACCGGGGTCGGGTGGTCGAAGATCACCGTCGACGGCAGCCGCAGCCCGGTCACGGAACCGAGTCGGTTGCGCAGTTCGACCGCGGTCAGCGAGTCGAAACCGGAGTCCATGAAGCCGCGGCCGGGTTCGACGGTGGCGGCGTTGACGTGCCCGAGCACCAGGGCGACTTGGGTGCGGACGAGGTCGAGCAGTTCGCGGTCCTGGTCGGCCTCGGTCAGCCCGGCGAGCCGCCTGGCGAGCGAGGAGTCACTGCCCGATTTCGCGGTCCGGCGGCCCGGTTTGACCTGGGCACCCACCAACGAACCGAGCAGCGGCGGGAGCGGTCCGGACGCGGCGAGCACCGGCAAGTCCAGCTGGACCGGGATGGCGAGCGGCGCTCCGGCGGCGATGGCCGCGTCGAACAGCGCGAGGCCGTCCTCGACGGCGAGCGCGGGAGTGCCTCCGGCGCGCAACCGCGCCAGGTGCGCCTCGCCGAGCGTCTCCGCCATGCCCGCGGCCCACGGGCCCCAGGCCAGCGACTGCCCGGCGAGGCCGAGCGACCGGCGGTGGGCGGCGAGACCGTCGAGATAACCATTGGCCGCCGCGTAGTTGCCCTGTCCCGGCGCGCCGAGTACACCGGCGGCGGAGGAGAACGTGACGAAGAGCTCCGGTTCGCCGGAGAGTTCGTGCAGATGCCTTGCGGCGTCGGCCTTCGGGCCGAGCACGTAGTCGAGCCGCTCTTGCGTGAGCGCGTCGATGGTGCCGTCGTCCAGTACCCCGGCGGCGTGCACGACACCGGTCAGGTCGACACCGTCCAGCAGCGCGGCCACCGCTTCACGATCGGAGACGTCACACGCGGCGACCGTCACTTCGGCGTCGAGTTCGTCGGCCAGTTCCCGCGCTCCGGGCGCGTCGAGGCCGCGGCGGCTGGTGAGCAGGAGCTTCCGGACGCCGTGTGTGGTCACCAGGTGGCGGGCGATCAGGGCGCCGAGACCGCCCGTGCCGCCGGTGATCAGCACCGTCCGCTCGGGGTCGAGTGCCCTCGGCATGGTGAGCGCGACCTTGCCGATGTGCTTGGCCTGGCTGAGAAACCGGAACGCTTCCCGGGCTTCTCGGACGTCCCAGGTGCGGGTCGGCAGCGGGGCGAGCGCGCCGGACGCGAACAGGTCGGTCAGCGCGTCCCACATCTGCGCGGTCCGCTCCGGCCCCGCGTCGATCAGGTCGAAGGCCTGATACTGGACGTCCCCGGGCTCGCGGATGTCGGTCTTGCCCATCTCCAGGAACCGGCCGCCCGGCGCCATCGTGCGGATCGAGGCGTCGATGAAGTCCCCGGCGAGCGCGTTCAGGACGACGTCGATGCCGCTGAAGCGCTCCTCGAACTCCAGCGTGCGGCTGGAGGCGATGTGCGCGTCGTCGAGTCCGGCGTCGCGCAGCACGTACTGCTTGCTTTCGCTCGCGGTGCCGTAGACCTCGGCGCCCAGATGCCGCGCGAGCTGGGTGGCGGCCATGCCGACGCCACCGGCGGCGGCATGGATCAGGATCGACTCGCCCGCCTTGAGCCCAGCCAGGTCCACCAGCGCGTAGTAGGCGGTGAGGAACACCAATGGTGTCGACGCGGCCTGCTCGTAGGTCCAGTCCGCGGGTTTGCGGGTGATCATCGGCCGTTCGGCGACCGCGACCGGGCCCGCTCCACCGGAGACGAGGCCCATCACCTGGTCGCCGGGCCGCAGGTCGGTGACGCCGGCGCCGACCTCGAGGACGGTCCCGGCGAACTCGCTGCCGAGCAGCCCGGCCTCGCCGGGGTACATGCCGAGCGCGTTGAGCACGTCACGGAAGTTGAGCCCCGCGGCGCGGACGGAGACCCGGACGCCCTGCGGGCCGAGCGGCTCGTCGGGCAGCGGCTCCAGGGTCAGGTGGTCGAAGGTGCCCTTGCCGGACAGGCCGAGCCGCCAGTTCCCGGACGGCGGCAGCAGCCTGCCGGTGGATTCGGGCGTGACCAGACGCGGCACGCGCAGTTCACCATCGCGGACGGAGACCTGCGGTTCACCCGAGGCCAGGACGGCTTCGGACAGCTCGTCGGCGAGCAGGAACCGGTCCGGATGCTCCGACTGGGCGCTGCGCACGAGTCCCCACACCGCGGCGGCCACCGGGTCCACATCGGACTGTCCGGTGTAGACAAAGAGCTTCGACGCGTTGAACCGGTCTTCGGCGAGGAAAGTGCGGAGAACATCCAGGGTGGCGCCGGTGACGGCGTGGACGTCATCCCCTTCGGCGTGGTACACGACGACCTCGGGAGCCTCGCCGGTGACGTCCGCGAAGTGCTCCCAGCTCGGCGCTTCGGTTTCCGGGGTGGCGATCGGACGCCACTCCAGCTCGTACAGCCCGTCGCGGGAGGTCGCGGGGCGCAGTTGTCCCGCCGAAACGGGACGGACGACCAGCGAGCCGACCGTGGCGACCGGCGCACCGGTCCCGTCGGCCACGCGCAGCGTGACCGCGTCGGTGCCGGAAGGAGTGAGCTGGACACGCAGTTCGGCCGCGCCCGAGGCGTGCAGGACGACGTCGTTCCACGCGAACGGCAGGCGGGCGGGACCGTCGCCCTCCGCGAGCGCGTGCAACGCCGAATCGAGGAGAGCGGGGTGCAGCCCGAAGCGACCGGCTTGGTCGCGGGCGGCGTCGGGCAGCGAGACCTCGGCGTAGGTGTGCTCGCCGTCGCGCCACAAAGCGCGCAAGCCCTGGAAGATCTCGCCGTACTCCAGCCCTGCCGAGGCCAGCTCGGAGTAGCGGCCTTCGAGCGACACGGCTTCGGCGCCGGGCGGCGGCCACTCGGCCAGCTCCCAGTCCGGCGTCGCGGCGGCCGGGGCGAGCGCGCCGGTCGCGTGTAGCGTCCACTCCCCCGCGCCGTGCGGACGCGAGTGCACGGTGAGCGGGCGGTGGCCCGAGTCTTCGGGCGTCCCGGCCCACAGCTGGACCTGGACCGCGCCGCTCTCCGGAAGTACCAGCGGCGTCTGCAGGGTCAGCTCTTCCAGCGCCGTCAGCCCGGTTTCGTCGGCGGCACGCACGGCGAGCTCGACCAGTGCGGTTCCGGGCACGACGACCTGGCCGTGCACCATGTGGTCGGCCAGCCACGGATGTGTGCGCAGCGAAAGGCTGCCGGTGAACAGGAATCCACCCGCGTCGGCGACCGAGACGGCGGCACCGAGCAGCGGGTGGTCGAGCGAGCCGAGGCCGAGACCCGCCGCGTCACCGGCGGCGTGGGTCGCGGGGAGCCAGTAGAACTCGCGCTGGAACGGGTACGTGGGCAGTTCGACGGGACGCGCGCCGTCGAACGCGGCGGCCCAGCCGACCTTCCCGCCGTGGACGTGCACGGCGGCCAGCGCGGCGACGAATGTCTCGGGTTCGGGCCGGTCGCGGCGCAGCGCGGGGACGAACAGCCCGTCCGCGCTGTCCTGACCGGCGGCGGAGAGGATGCCGTCCGGGCCCAGTTCGAGGAAACGGGTGACGCCCGCTTCGGCCAGTGCCTTGACGCCGTCCGCGAACCGCACGGCCTCGCGCACGTGCCGGACCCAGTAGGCCGGGTCGAGGATCTCGGCGGTCTCGGCGATACGGCCGGTGACGCCCGCGATCAGCGCGATCTTCGGCGTCTTGTAGGTGACGCGGCGGGCGACGGCGGCGAAGTCGTCGAGCATGCCGTCCATCAGCGCCGAGTGGAACGCGTGGGAGACGGCGAGGTGCTTGGTGCGGCGGCCCTGCTCGCTGAACACCGCCGCGACGGCTCGCACGGCGTCTTCGGTACCGGAGACGACGATGGCGCGGGGAGCATTGACCGTGGCGATGTCCGCCCCCGCGACCAGGGCGGCGCGGACCTCGTCCTCGGTCGCCTCGATCGCGCACATCGCGCCACCGCGCGGCAACGCGCTCATGAGACGCCCGCGGGTGGCGATCAGCTCGGCGGCGTCTTCCAGCGACCAGACGCCGGCGACGTGCGCCGCGGCGAAGTCGCCGACGGAATGCCCGATCAGGAAGTCCGGGACGACGCCCCAGGATTCGACCAGCCGGTAGAGGGCGACCTCCAGCGCGAACAGCGCGGGCTGCGCGTTCGCGGTGTCGTTCAAGGCGTCCGCGTCGTCACCGAAGGCGATCTCGCGCACGCCCGGCAGCAACTCGCAGACCTGGTCGAACGCGGCGGCGAACGCCGGATACGTCTCGTACAGCTCACGGCCCATGCCGAGGCGCTGCGAACCCTGGCCGGTGAAGCACACCGCGAGGCTGCCGTCGGTCGCCTCGGCGACGTCGTGATTTCCTTCGGCGACAGCAGTCAGCCCTTGACGCAGCGTGGCTTCGTCGCGGCCGGTGACGACCGCGCGATACTCGAAGGTGGACCTGGTCGCGGCCAGCGACCAGCCGATGCCGGCGGGATCGCCCTCGACGTCCAGCAGCGCACGGGCCTGGGCGCGCAACGCCGCCGGAGTGCGGCCGGACAGCACCCACGGGATCACCGGCGGAGCAATGGAGTCCACTATGGACTCTTCGACCGCGGGCGCCTGCTCCAGCAGCACGTGGGAGTTGGTGCCGCTGATACCGAACGACGAGACACCCGCCCGGCGGGTCTCCCCTTCCGGCCACGGGCGCGCGGACGACAGGAGCTCGATCGAGCCCGGCGACCAGTCGACCTGCGGGCTCGGCGCGTCGATGTGCAGGCTCGCGGGCAGGATCCCGTTGCGCAGGGCCAGGACCATCTTGATGATCCCGGCGACCCCCGCGGCGGCCTGGGTGTGGCCGATGTTGGTCTTCACCGACCCGAGCAGCAGTGGGCCGCGTTCACCACGATCGCGGCCATACGTCGCTTGCAGGGCCTGGACCTCGATCGGGTCACCCAGGGTCGTGCCGGTGCCATGCGCCTCGACGACGTCGACATCCTTTGTGGACAGTCGAGCGTCGGCCAGCGCCTGGCGGATGACGCGCTGCTGAGAAGGACCGTTGGGCGCGGTGAGGCCGTTGGACGCGCCGTCCTGGTTGACCGCGGAGCCACGCACGACGGCGAGGACCGGGTGTCCGTTGCGCTGGGCGTCGGAAAGCCGCTCCAGCACGATCATGCCGGCACCCTCACCCCACGCGGTGCCGTCGGCCCCGGCGGCGAACGCCTTGACCAGACCGTCGCGGGCGAGCCCGCGCTGGCGGGAGAACTCGATGAACGCGTCCGGGCTCGCCATCACGGTGGCACCACCGGAAAGCGCGAGATCGCACTCCCCCGCGCGCAGCGCGCGGACGGCGAGGTGCAACGTGACCAGCGACGCCGAGCACGCCGTGTCGACGGTGACCGACGGGCCTTCCAGCCCGAGGACGTAGGAGATCCGTCCGGAAAGGACACTGCCGGAAATACCGGTGCCTAGGTAGCCCTCGACGCCTTCGACGCCCTTGGGCAGGTCGCGGCCGTAGTCCTGGCCGTTGGTGCCGACGAAGACCCCGGCACGGCTGCCGGACAGCGACGCGGGGTCGATCCCGCCTCGTTCCAGCGCCTCCCACGACGTCTCCAGCAGCAGCCGCTGCTGCGGGTCCATCGAGACGGCCTCGCGGGGTGAGATGCCGAAGAACTCGGGGTCGAATTCCCCGGCGCCGTCGACGAAACCGCCTCGGTCGACGTAGCTGGTGCCCAGATGGTCCGGATCCGGGTCGACGAGCGCGCCGACGTCCCAGCCGCGGTCTTCGGGGAACCCGGTGATGCCGTGTTCCCCGGCGGTCAGCAGTTCCCAGAACCGCTCCGGCGTGCGGACGCCGCCCGGGAACCGGCAGCCCATGCCGACGATCGCGATCGGTTCGGCGGCGCGGTCCTCCAGCGCGGCCAGCCTGCCGCGCGTGCGCTGCAGCTCGCCGGTGACTCGCGTCAGGTAGTCGCGAAGCTTGTCGTTCTCACCCACGGTGTCCCCACTCATCGGTCGAGGTCGCGTGCACCCGGCTCAAGCGCCGAGTTGCTGGTCAATGAAGGCGAAGAGTTCGTCGTCCGAAGACGGCGCGAAGCCGGGCCCGTCCAGGCTCTCGGCGAGTTTCCGCAGGCGGGCACCCGCTTTGCTGTGCTCGTCGCTGCCCGGGTCGAGGCGGCCGAGCGCGGCTTCCAGCCCGTCGAGCAGCTCTTCCAGGTCTTGTTCGGCGCCCGCCAGTTCCTGCCAGAGGTAGGCGGCGAGGGCCTGCGGGGTCGGATGGTCGAAGACGAGCGTCGCGGGCACGGCGAGGCCGGTCGCGGCGTCGAGACGGTTGCGCAGTTCGACCGCGGTCAGCGAGTCGAAGCCGAGTTCGGTGAACGCGCGGTCCGGCCCGATCGCCGAGGTGTCCGGATGGCCGAGCACCCGGGCGACGGTCTCGCGGGCGACCTTCAGCAGCAGGCGCCGCTGTTCCGGCTCGATCAACCCGGTCAGCCGCGACCGAAGATCCGCCACCGGCGCTTCGGCGGCCGCGGCTTCCGGCCGGGGCAGCTCGGCGAGCATCGGCGCGGCACGGAAGTCCTCGAAGAACGACGGCCAGTCGAAGTCGGCGACGGTGACGCAGGTGTCGTCCGCGGCGATCGCCCGGACGAACTCCTCCGCCGCGGCTTCGGGGGTCATCGGGCGCAAACCCTTGCGGCGAACGGCGTCGTCGACCGCCTCGGCCATCCCGCCCTCGGCCCACGGGCCCCACGCGATCGACACGGCCTTGACCCCTTCGGCCCGCCACTGGGTCGCGAGCGCGTCGAGTTCCGCGTTCGCGGCGGCGTAGGCGGCCTGGCCGCCGTTGCCGAGCACCCCGGCGACGGAGGAGAACAGCACCAGCGCGTCGAGATCCTTCGTGAGCTCCCGCAGATGCCGCGCGGCGGTCACCTTGGGCCGGGCGACGGCTTCGAACCGCTCCGGAGTGACGTCGTCGAGCAGGGCGTCGTCGAGGACGCCGGCGGTGTGCACGACCATCTTGAGGTCGTCGAGACTGCTGACCACTGTGGACAGTGCGTCGCGGTCGGCGGCGTCGCAGGCGTGGATGCTGACGCGGGCGCCGAAATCTTCCAGTTTTCGGCGGAGTTCCGCCGCTCCGGGCGCGTTCTCGCCGCGCCGCGAAAGGAGCACGACGTGTTCGGTTCCGGCGCGGATCAGCCGTTCGGCGACGAGCGCGCCCAGCGCCCCGGTGCCGCCGGTGATCAGCGCGGTGCCGGAAGTGGTCCAGGCCGTGGTGGGCGCGGGAGCGGCGGGAACGAACCGGCGGGCGAAGATCCCGTCTTCGCGGATGGCGACCTCGTCCTCCGGACCACCGAGCACGTCCTTGAGGCGGGCGGCGGCGGTCTCTTCGGACAGGATCACGCAGCCGCCCCAGCGGCGAGGCTGCTCGATCGCCGCGACCCGCGCGACGGCGGCGACGCCGGGATCGTTGGTGGCGCACCAGATCTTCGCCGGGGAATCCCGCAGAAGGGCGGCGAGCGCGGCGGCGTCCGGCGGGAAGGCGAGGACCGGCCCGGTCTCCGGAATCTCCGTCACCAGGGGCGCGTCGAGTGCCTTCGCGGCGGCTTCGGCCCACACGTGGTGTTCGGGCGCGTAGACCGTCCAGGCTTCCTGTGACGCCATGGGTTCGACCGGACGCCAGACGACTTCGTACCGCCTGGCCGGAGGCGTGCTCCGATCGGCCGCGGCGAGCCAGAAGCGGTCACGCCGGAAGGGATACGTCGGCAAGTCGACACGGGTACCGCCGCCGAGGATCCCGGCCCAGTCGAGCCGCACGCCGGCGGTGAAGAGCCTCGCCCGCGCGAGATCGGCGGCGGCCGCCTCGTCGCGGTCTTTCCTTTGGGTGGCGATGAAAGTGCCGTCGCTGACACAGTCGGCACCGAGGGCGGTCAGGGAGGCGTCGGGCCCGATCTCGACGAAGCGCCGGACTCCGCGCGCGTGCAGGCTCTTCACGCCGTCGGCGAACCGGACGGCGTCGCGCACCTGCCGTACCCAGTACTCCGGGTCGCGCACGTCACCGGCGATGATCGGGATCCGCGGCTCGGCGTACGTCACGCTCGCGGCGACCTCGCGGAAGTCGTCGAGCATCCCGTCCATCATCGCGGAGTGGAAGGCGTGACTGACCGAGAGCCGTTTGGCGCGGCGGCCCGGGAAGGCTTCGAGAACGGCGGTGACAGCGGCTTCCTCGCCGGAGAGCACGACCGAGGAGGGCCCGTTGATCGCGGCGATGCTCACGCCGTCGGGCAGGTCCAGTTCCCCTTCGGTGGCTTGCAGCGCGACCATCACCCCGCCCGAGGGTTGCGCCTGCATCAGCCTGCCGCGGGCGGCGACCAAGCGGGCGGCGTCGTCGAGCGACCACACACCGGCGATGTACGCCGCGGCGAGCTCGCCGATGGAGTGTCCGAGCAGGTAGTCCGGTTCGACACCCCACGACCGCACCAGTTCGGCCATCGCGACCTCGAACGCGAACAACGCGGGCTGCGCGACATCGGTCCGGTCGATCCTCGTCTGGTCCTCGCAGGCAAGGACTTCGGCGAGGTTGAAGCCGGTGTGCGCGTCGAGCCGCTCCGCGACGCGGGCGAAAGCCTCGCCGAAGACCGGGAACGCCGTCGCGAGCGCGGTGCCCATCGCGAGGCGCTGCGCTCCTTGGCCGGTGCACAGGAACGCCGATTTGCCGCTGCCCGCGCGGCCGGTGACGACGCCAGGCGCGGCCTCCCCTCGGGCAAGGGAACCGAGTCCGGCGCGAAGTTCTTCCTCGTCGGCACCGGTGACGACCGCGCGGTACGGCAGCGGCGCCCGGCCGGTGGCGAGCGACCAGGCGATGTCGGCGGGGTCGCCGCCGGTCTGGAGCAGCCGGTCCGCCAACTCGGGAAGGACGGCCTCGCTGCGGGCCGAAAGCACCCAGGGGGCTCGGACTCGCGCGTGGCGCTCGGCGGGGGCGGGTTCCGGGGCTTGGCGGAGGATGACATGCGAGTTGGTACCGCTGATCCCGAACGACGACACCGCCGCCGCGCGCGGGCGGCCGGTCTCGGGCCAGGTCCGGTGCTCGGTGAGGAGTTCGACCGCGCCGGAATCCCAGGCGACGTGCGGCGAAGGCTCGTCGGCGTGCAGCGTGCGCGGAAGTTCGCCGCGGCGCAGCGCCTCGACCATCTTGATGATCCCGGCGACCCCGGCCGCGGCCTGCGTGTGGCCGATGTTCGACTTGACCGAGCCGAGCCACAACGGGTTTTCCCGTTCGCGGCCGTAGGTGGCCAGCAAGGTGTCGGCCTCGATCGGGTCGCCGAGTTTCGTGCCCGTGCCGTGCGCCTCGACGACGTCGACGTCCGAAGTGGACAGTCCCGCGCTCTTCAGGGCGCTGCGGATCACGCGCTGCTGAGACGGCCCGTTCGGCGCGGTGAGCCCGTTCGACGCGCCGTCGGAATTGACCGCGGAGCCCTGGACGACGGCGAGTACCCGATGCCCGTTGCGGACGGCGTCGGACAGCTTCTCCAGCACCAGGACGCCGGCGCCCTCGCCCCAGCCGGTGCCGTCGGCGCCCGCTCCGAAGGACTTGCAGCGCCCGTCCGGGGCGAGCCCGCGCTGGCGGGAAAATTCGATGAAGGTGTCCGGGACGGCCATCACGGTCGCGCCACCGGCGAGGGCGAGCGAACACTCCCCTGACCGCAACGCCTGCGCGGCCAAGTGGACGGCCACGAGCGACGACGAGCAGGCGGTGTCCACCGACACGGCCGGCCCCTCGAAGCCGAAGGTGTAGGCGACCCGGCCGGACAGCACACTGCCCGCCGTGCCGGTGCCGAGAAAGCCCTCGACGCCTTCGGGCAGTTCGGTGACGCCGGAGCCGTAGTCGTGGTACATGATCCCGGCGAACACGCCGGTCGCGCTGCCCTTCAACGCCGAAGCGTCGAGTCCGGCGCGCTCGATCGCCTCCCAGCTGATCTGCAACAGGAGCCGCTGCTGCGGGTCCATCGCGAGCGCCTCACGCGGGGATATACCGAAGAACTCGGGGTCGAATTCGGCGGCCTCGTGGAGGAATCCCCCCTCACGCGCGTAGGACGTGCCAGGGTGATCGGGGTCGGGATGGAACAGCTCGGCGAGGTTCCAGCCGCGGTCCTCGGGGAACTCCGAAACCGCGTCGCGGCCGTCGGCCACCAGATCCCACAACGCCTCGGGCGAGTCGACCCCGCCCGGGTAGCGGCATCCCATGCCGATGATCGCGACCGACTCTTTCGCCGCTTCGGCGAGCTCGCGATTGCGCGCGGCCAGCCTGCTGTTCTCCTTGACCGACTCCCGCAGCGCGGTCACCAGCTCTTCGGGTGTCGCCATCAGATTCTCCGGACCGGACGAGACGGACGCAGCTCGGGCATGGCCTCATCCTGGGCGCGGGCGCCGCTCGTCCTGGGCGCTGTTCACCACCCCGGCCCCATTCGCCGGTAACCGAGGGCCCACTTGCGTCCGTGACGGCGCTCGGCCGGCGGTCGTGAGCAGCGAGGCTGGTCAGGGCCAAGGGGCCTTATTGAGGGGTTAGGTAAATGTGGCGCGTCCGCGGAACACGGTCGGTGACTCCGCGCGACACCAGACCTCGGGCGCCCACTGTGTGGATTTTGGTGCGTTGGACGCTCAGAAATCCACACAGTCCCGCGTGACCGGACCGGTCACGGCCAGGTGGCCCGAAAGGCTTGAGGGGTGTGTGCTAATAGGGACAATCAAAGGGCCGATTTTCAC
>NZ_JBHXJK010000021.1:0-25067 GCF_042723255.1 Amycolatopsis thailandensis | reverse complement strand
CCCAAAACCCCACCGCCCCGGTGCCCCCCCCCGGACACGGCCAGGTGGCCCCAACGGATCCTGGGGTGGGTTAAACACCGCACATTCAACGTCCCTATTTCCACACACCCCTGAGTGACAGCACTTTATCACTCGCGACCCACACAGAACAGCCCATTCAGACATAAATCGGACGCTAAACTGCCTCGACCACTCACGATTCCCTTCACCGATACGGCCTGGTGGACCATGGCTCTCGCAGTATCTGAGGCCGACGAGCGAGCGACCTGGCTGTTCGATCGGTTGTTCATATGCTTGCCGAAGTCGCCGACCAGTCTGAAATCCCATTCAGCTCAGGGTCGCCTACGCGATATCGCGCATGACGACACGGCTAAAGGAAACCTTTGAGAAGAACTAAAGAGGCTCGGGCCGTGGCGGGCGATCACCTGAGTGTGGGCATGCCGAGGGGCCCGTCGCCGGTGGTGGTGGCGGGCTTCTCGGGTTCAGCGGCGTGGCTTCTGTAGTGGGTCGAGGTACTGCGGCGGAACGAACTCAGGCCTGCCGTCGGTGGCGAGGCGGACTGTCCAGCCGGATTGTCCGTGGATGACCATGTGGTGGTAGCGACACAGCAGACAGAGATTGCCGAGGTCGGTGTCACCGAGTGCACCCCACGGAAGAATATGGTGAGCCTCGCAGTGCTTGGGTTTCCGATGGCAGCCGGGGAAGACGCACCCGTGGTCGCGGAGGTTCAATGCCCGGCGTTGCGCGGGGGTGACGGTGCGGGCCGCCCGGCCGATGTCGAGGGGTTCACTTTCCGACCCGAGCACCGCGGGGATGATCTTCGCGTCGCAGGCCAGCATCCGGACGTGCCGGGCGGTGATCCGGGTGACTTCGTCGACGCACGCCATCCCCAGTCCCGAGGTGAGGGTGTCGAGGGGGACGGTGACCACGATGGTGGTCCGGTCCCCGGACAGGGTCGGAGCCTTGTCGTTGGTCATCGCGTAGTGGATCGCGTCGAACAACGCGTCACCGTGGCGCTCGCCGGGGGTGCGGGGGTCGCGGTTGCCGTCCTCATCGACCGGTCTTCGCTGCCCCCAGGTCTCGAACAGAGCGTTCACGCGAGCACCGAATTCCGGGTCGAGCAGCCCATGGAGCCGCCACCAGCCATCCTCACGTTCACGCACATGCACCTCGCGTGAGGGCGGTGGCAGATCCTCGTCTTTCGGCTCGTTCCCATCAGGATCGAGATGGGCCAGCAGCTCCGCGCCGATCCTGCCGATCTCGTGCGGGCCGGCACGGCGGGCCAGATTCACCAGGATCCGTTCCGCCCCCGACCGGTCCTCCTCCGACACATCCGCCGAGATCTTCTTCAGGAGCGCGAGGATCGGATCCAGCTGCTGATGGCCGAGGTCACCCTCGGCCGCGGCGGCACCTGCGATGGGGGCGAAGGCGGGTGCGGGGGTGCCGTCCAGATTCCGGCCCTCGTTCAGCGCCACCGCCCGCGCCACGGTCGCACCCGCCTCCTTGGGCGTGATCCGGGCAGTCTCGGCGAACCACCCCGCCGTCGAACCATGCCCGAACAGTTCCATCGGACCCCGGGATTCGATCTCCACCAGGAACTGCCCCACCTCCGCCAGCGCCTGCCGCGCCACCGACAACCGCTCGACCACACCATGCGCCAGCTCCCGCGCACCGGCACGCCACAACTCCCGCGGCGGCTCGAGGATTCGCTGACTGGACACCCTGCAAGAATACCGGAAATCGAACACATGTGCGAATGTGAACCAGTTTCCGAAAAGTGGATTGAAGATATTTCGCTTTGTGCCAGCGAGTTGTATTTGTCGTCGGTGAATCGCAACTGAGCCTTTCCAACCTCACTCTGAACAGGTTGGGAGGAGTGCTCATGGCGTTCCGGGACGATGCTCTGAGCGGAGCAGGCCGTAGACGAGCACGTCGACATACTCGCCGTGGTAGAAGGACCTGTCGCGCATGACCCCTTCCCGGCGGAATCCCAGGCGTTCGAGGGCTTTCTGCTCGCCGAGGTTGCCGCCATTGGTGAGGGCTTCGATTCTGTTCGCGGTCGTGCGGCCGAACAGGTAGTCCACGAGCAGCTGCTGCGCCATCGTGCCCACTCCCTGTCCGCGATGCTCGGGCAGCACCCCCACGCCGATCTCGTAGGTGACACCCGAGGGGAAGCCGCGGGGCTTCCAGGAGACGATGCCGATCACCGTGTCGTCGGCCCGCGCGATCGCGACCGCCGCGGACTCGGCGGAGATGTACCCGTCGATCTCCCATCGCTTGCGGCGTGCCCTCGGATCACCGAATCCGGGCCACTCGAACTCGCCGAGCGCATCGGGATCCGTGCAGAGGCGGTCGAGAAAGGCGAGGTCGGCCTCGGTGAACGCCCTCAAGTGGACGTCCGGGCGGTTCGCTGGAGTCATGAAGTCCAGTATGGCGCGCGTGCCTACTGGGGCGGCGGATCACCGGCCTGGCACCGGCCCAGAAAGACCGTGAAGGGCGCTTTCCCCGCATCGCAAGACAGCGAAAGCGCCCTTCACAGCGTCCGATGCGGGGAAAGTCCCCGTCAGCCCTCGGAACTCGACATCGCCCGGCTGATCAGGTCCCCCACATCCAGATCGTCGATGGACTCGACAGCGGGCTCCACGACAGACGAAGGCACCTCTTCGGCCAGCTTCACCAGAGCCTCCAGCACGCCCAGTTCCCGGAACCGGTCGAGCGACGCGCCGGCCAGGGCCCGCCGCAGCCGCGCCTCGTCCGGCACCGCCACTTCGGGGAACAGCAGCGTGCCGAGGTGCGCCGCGAGCGCCGTCGGGGTCGGGTGGTCGAACACCACCGTCGCGCCCAACTGCCGCCCCGCCGCGGCCGCGAGCCGGTTACGCAGGTCGACCGAGGTCAGGGAGTCGAATCCGAGGTCGGTGAACGCGTGCTCCGGGTCCACCTCGCCCGCCGTGGCGAACCCGAGTACCTGCGCGGTGTGCGTCAAGACCAGGTCTTCCAGCGCGTCCGGTGTCAAAACAACAGACTCAGTGACCGGAGAAGCGGCACGTCGCACGGGCAGCCGGACGAGCCCCGTGAGCAGCGCGGGCAGCACGCCCGCGCGGGCCTGGTCCCGCAGCCCGGCCAGGTCGAGTTTGACCGGTACCGCGACCGGACCGGGCGCGACGTCGAACAGCACCGCGCCCTCCTCCGGACTCAGCGCACCGAAGCCGTCGCGTCGCATCCTGTCGATCAGGGCCTGGTCGAGGACACCGCCCATCCCCTCGGCGGCCCACATCCCGTAGGCGAGCGACCGCGCGGGCAGGCCGTCGGCGTGCCGTCGCTCGGCCAGCGCGTCGAGGTAGGCGTTGGCCGCGGCGTAGTTGCCCTGCCCCGGTCCGCCGAGCACGCCGGACACCGACGAGATCAGCACGAACTCGGTCAGCGGCCGGTCGAGGGTCAGTTCGTGCAGGTGACGGGCACCGTCCGCCTTCGGGCCGAGGACGCGGTCCAGGCGTTCCGGGGTCAGCGCGGTGACGACGCCGTCGTCCAGCACACCGGCCGCGTGCACGACGCCCGACAGGCCGGGGATGCCGTCGAGCAGGGCGGCCACGGCGTCGCGGTCGGCGACGTCGCACGCTTCGACGCGCACCTCGGCGCCCAGCTCGCCGAGCCGCGCGGCCAGCGCACTGGCTCCGGGGGCGGCGAGGCCGCGACGGCTGGTGAGGACCAGGCTTTCGACGCCGTGTTCGGTGACGAGCCGTTCGGCCAGTTGAGCCCCGACACCACCGGTGCCGCCGGTGATCAGGACCGTGCCGGCGGACTCCCAGTCCGGTTTCGGACCGGGCTCGGCCCGGACCAGCCGCGGCACCTCGGCCCGGCCGTCCCGGACCCGGACCCGGGGTTCCCCGGTGGCCAGCGCGATGTCCACATCGGACACCTCGCCGTCGAGGATGACGAACCGGCCGGGGTTCTCCGCCTGCGCGGACCGCACAAGCCCGGCGGCGGCCGCGTCGTCGAGGCCGTCGCCGGTGACCACGACCAACCTTGATCCGGAGAACCGGGATTCGGTCAGGAAGCGTTGCAGAGCCGCGAGGACGGCGTGGATCCCTTCCGGGGGCATCGGCAGGACGACCACCGGCGGAACCGGCTCGGTCACCTCGTCCCACCGTGCCCACGGCACCGGCGTGGTGGGCACCGGCGTGGTGGGCACCGGCTCGGCCGCGATGTGCTCGACGCGGAACAGCGACCGGTCTTCCCCGGCCCGCAACTGTTCACCGGTGACCGCGCGGACGACCAGCGAACCGACCGAAAGCACCGGCGCTCCGGCGAGATCGGTCAGGTCGACGGCGACCTCGCCGGGTGCGAGGAACCGCAGCCGCGCCCGGACCGTGGTGGCGCCGGTCGCGTACAGGCTGACGTCGCTCCAGCTGAACGGCAACGCCCCCGATTCCTCGCCTTCGCCGAGGAACATGCCGTGCAGGGCGGCGTCGAACAGCGCGGGATGGATGCCGAAGCGGGCCGCGTCGTCGCGTGCTTCCTCCGGCAGCGAGATTTCGGCGTAGCGGTCCTCGCCGTGCCGCCAAGCCGCCCGCAGGCCCTGGAAGAGCGGGCCGTAGGCGAACCCGCGGTCGGCGAGGTCGTCGTAGAACGAGCCGAGATCGATCGGCTCGAGGCCGTCCGGCCACGCGAATCCCTTCACGGGCGGATTCGCCTCGGCCAGCAGGCCGAGTGCGTTGAGTTCCCAGTCCTCGCCGGGGATCCGCGAGTGGATGGTCACCGCGGCCGCGCCGCTGACCGCGACCTGGAGTTCGATCGGCCCGCTTTCGGGGATCACCACGGGCGCGTGCAGGGTCAGTTCGACCAGCCGCGGCCGCCCGGCCTCGTCACCGGCCCGGACGGCGAGTTCGGCCAGTGCCGCGCCCGGCAGCAGGACGGTGTCGTGCACGGTGTGCCCGGCGAGCCAGGGGTGCGTCGCGAGCGAAAGCCGTCCGGTGAGGACGGTGCCGTCACCCTCGGCGAGCGAGAGCCCGGCGGCGAGCAGCGGATGCCCCGGTGAGTCCAGCCCGGCCGACGAGAGATCCGCGACCGGAGCCGGGTCCAGCCAGAAATGCTTGCGCTGGAACGGATACGTCGGCAGATCGAGAGCACGTGCGCCGGGCAGGACGGCGTCCCAGCCGACCCGGGCACCCCGCACGTGCAGGGTGGCGAGCGCTGTCATCGCCGTGACCTCCTCGTCGTGCCCCTTGCGCAGCAGGGGAATGCCGTCGACGAGTGGTGAAAGCACCGCGTCCGGGCCGATTTCGAGGAACTTCGTGACTCCCTCGGCGCGCAGTGTCTCGACAGCGTCGGCGAACCGGACGGTGTCGCGTAGGTGCGTGATCCAGTACGCCGGGTCGGTCACGGGCGACAGCATCGGAACGCGCGGCTCCGAGAACGTCAATTCCCGCACGACCGCGGCGAACTCGTCCAGCATCGGCTCCATCAGCACCGAGTGGAACGCGTGCGAGACGTCCAGTCGCTTGGTCTTGCGGCCGCTGAACCGCCCGACGACAGCGAGCGTCGGCTCTTCGGCGCCGGACAACACCAACGAGGTCGGCCCGTTGACCGCCGCGAGAGAAACTCCGTCCGGCAACTCGCCGAGTTCGCCCTCGGAGGCCTGGACAGCGACCATCACGCCACCCTCGGGCAACGCCTGCATCAAGCGGCCACGCGCCACGACGAGCTTCGCCGCGTCCTCCAACGACAACACACCGGCGACGTGAGCCGCCGCGATCTCACCGATCGAATGCCCAGCCAAGAAATCAGGCCGCACACCCCAAGACTCCACCAACCGGAACAACGCCACCTCAAGCGCGAAAATAGCGGGCTGCGCGAACTCCGTCCGCGACAGATCACCGAACTCGGGCAGCAGCGCGGTCACCTCGTCATAAGCCGCCGCGAACACCGGGAACGCCCGATAAAGCCCGGCACCCATCCCGAGACGCTGCGAACCCTGACCGGTGAACAGGAACGCCAGCTTGCCCAGCTGCGCCTTGCCGGTGATTCCGCCACCTTCGGCGACAGCTTCGAGCCCGGCACGCAAACCGGCCGCGTCCGCCCCGACGACCGCGGCCCGGCGCTCGTGCGCGGTCCGTGTCGTGGCCAGGGAGTACGCGACGTCACGCGAGTCCGGAGTGTCCACAAGAGACAGAAGTGCGCGAGCGCGCTCGGCCAGTGCCTGATCGGTCTTCGCCGAAAGCACCCAAGGCACGACGCCGTGCGAGGCAGGCTCGGCGGGCACTTCGGCCGGGACCTGTTCCAGGACGACGTGCGCGTTGGTCCCGCTGATCCCGAACGACGACACCGCGGCACGGCGCGGCCTGCCCGAGCCGGGCCACTCGCGCGGCTCCGTGAGCAGTTCGATCGCGCCGGCGTCCCATTCGACCTCGGTCGACGGTTCCGCCGCGTGCAGGGTCCGGGGCAGGGTGCCCCGCCGCATCGCCTCGACCATCTTGATGATCCCGGCGACCCCCGCCGCGGCCTGCGTGTGGCCGAGGTTCGACTTGACCGAACCGAACCACAACGGCTCATCCCGCTCGGCACCGTAGGTCGCGATGAGCGCCTGCGCCTCGATCGGGTCACCCAGCCGCGTTCCCGTGCCGTGCGCTTCGACCGCGTCGATGTCCGAAGTGGACAGACCGGCGTCGGCGAGCGCCGCGCGGATCACGCGCTGCTGCGAGGGCCCGTTCGGCGCGGTGAGCCCGTTGGACGCGCCGTCCTGGTTGACCGCCGAGCCGCGGACCACGGCCAGCACCGGATGCCCGTTGCGGCGGGCGTCCGAAAGCCGCTCCAGCACGAGGATTCCGGCGCCCTCCGACCAGCCGGTTCCGTCGGCGTCGGCGGAGAACGACTTGCAGCGGCCGTCCGGGGAAAGCCCGCGCTGGCGGGAGAAGTCGAGGAACGTCTCCGGCGTCGCCATCACGGTGACCCCGCCGGCGAGCGCCATGTCGCACTCCCCCGCCCGCAGCGACCGGGCGGCCAGATGCAGGGCGACCAGCGAAGACGAACACGCCGTGTCGACCGACACCGCCGGCCCCTCCAGCCCGAGGGTGTACGCGACCCGCCCGGACAGCACGCTGGCCGACGTGCCCGTGCCCAGGAACCCGGCGACGCTGTCGGGGACGCTGGCCAGTTTCGCGGCGTAGTCGTAGTACATGATCCCGGCGAACACGCCGGTGGCGCTGCCCTTCAGCGAAGCCGGGTCGAGCCGGGCGCGTTCGAGGGCCTCCCAGCTGATTTCGAGCAGCAGACGCTGCTGCGGATCCATCGCGAGCGCTTCCCGGGGCGAGATCCCGAAGAACTCGGGGTCGAATTCGCCCGCGTCGTGCAGGAACCCGCCGTGCCGGGTGTAGGTCTTGCCGGGCAGGCCGGGCTCGGGGTCGTAGATGCCGTCGACGTCCCAGCCGCGCCCGCCGGGGAACGGCGAGATCGCGTCGGTGCCCGCGTCGACGAGGTCCCACAGATCCTCGGGCGACCGGACGCCGCCGGGATAGCGACAGCTCATCGCGACGATCGCGATCGGTTCGTCGACGGTGCCTCGGCGGGTCACCACCGGACGGGCCGGTTCCGGGGCGCCGAGCAGTTCGGCGCCGAGGAACGCGGCCACCGCCACCGGGCTCGGGTGGTCGAAGACGAGGGTCGCGGGCAGCCGCAAGCCGGTCTCGGCGCTGAGCTCGTTGCGCAGTTCGACCGACGTCAGCGAGTCGAAGCCCAGTTCGGTGAACGGTCGCGACGGCTCCACGGTCTCGGCGCCCGCCCTGCCGAGGACGGCGGCGACGCGGGCCCGGACCAGCTCGATCAGCAGGGCTTCCCTGTCTGCCCCGGACAGTCCAGCGAGCCGCCCCGCAAGGCCGGTATCGGTGCGGCGGGCGGCCTCGCGGCGCGTCCGGACGCGGACCAGACCGCGAAGCAGGGGCGGGACCCCGGCGTTCCGCACGACGGCGAGGTCGAGCCGCACCGGAACGAGGACGGCACCGCCATCCGCCACGGCGGCGTCGAACAGCGCGAGGCCTTCATCCGGTTCGAGAGCGCCGAAGCCGTCCTTGCCGATCCGGTCCCGGTCGGTGTCGCTGAGCGCGGCGCCCATCCCGTCGCGCCACAAGCCCCAGGCCAGCGACTGGGCGGGCTTCCCGTCGGCGCGACGCCGCCGCGCGAGGGCGTCGAGTTCGGCGTTGGCGGCGGAGTAGGCCGCCTGCCCCGGCGAGCCGAACACCCCGGCGATCGAAGAGAACAGGACGAAGAAGTCGAGGTCGCCGGTGAGTTCGTCGAGCACGTGGGCGGCGGTCGCCTTCGCCCGGAAGACGCCGTCGAGCCGCTCGGGCGTCAGCGACGTGACGACGCCGTCGTCGAGGACACCCGCCGCGTGGACGACGCCGGTGACCGGAGGATCGGCCCGGTCCAGGAGCTCGCGCACCTGGTCACGGTCGGCGACGTCGCAGGCTTCGATCCGGGCCCCGAGCTCTTCGGCGAGTTCCTTGGCGCCGGGCGCGGCCTCACCGCGACGGCTGACCAGCAGCAGATTCCGGACCCCGTGTTCGGCGACCAGATGCCGGGCGACACGGGCGCCGAGCCCGCCTGTTCCGCCGGTGATCAGCACGGTGCCGGAGGTGTCCAGTGTGGACCCGCCGGTTCCGGCCCTCGCCAGGCGTGGCGCGAACAGCGATCCCTCGGAGGCGCGCACTTCGGGTTCGCCGGTGGCCAGGGCGGCGTCGACGTCGGCATGACCGCCCCGGACCAGGACGATCCGGCCGGGATGCTCCGCCTGCGCTGCCCGGACCAGGCCCTCGACCGCGCCTTCGTGCCTGGTCAGCACCACCAGCGGATCAAGCTCGTCGGTGGCCAGGAAATCCTGCAGCGCGGCGAGGGTGGCGTCGAGCGAATCGGCTTCCAGTACCGCGGCGGGGGTGACGTCCGAGGAACCGGCGGGAAGTGGAACGTCCTCGACGCGATAGAGGCCGTCCTGCACCGAGGCCGTGGCCGTGACGGCGCGGACGCCGAGCCCGCCGACGGAGGCGACAGGGGCACCAGTCCCGTCGGCGAGAGCGAAAGCGAAGCCGTCGGCGACCGGCCGGGCGTGCACGCGGAGTTCGGTCGCTCCCCGGGCGTGCAGCACGACGTCGCGCCAAGCGAACGGAACCGAGCCCTGGTCCTCGCCCGGGACGGCGGTGGCCTGGAGGGCGGCGTCCAGCAAGGCCGGGTGCAGGCCGAATTTGGCGGCCTGTTCGGGCTCCGGCAAGGCGACCTCGGCGAAGATCTCGCCGCCGCGACGCCAGACCTTGCGCAAGCCCTGGAACATCGGCCCGTAGGCCAGTCCGGCGGCGGCGAGCCGGTCGTAGGCGTCTTCGAGACTCAAGGCTTCGGCGTTCTCCGGCGGCCACGGTGTGTCCATAGTGGACACCGGCGGGTTGCCGAGGAAGCCGGTGGCGTGGGTGATCCACGGGCGCTCGGGCAGTCGCGAGTGGATCGACACCGGGCGTCGGCCGTGCTCGTCGGCGGCACCCGCGACGACCTGGACCTCGGGCGCGGCACCGGGTTCGAGGACCAGCGGTTCCTGGAGGACGAGCTCTTCGACTCCCGGGCAACCGGCTTCGTCGCCCGCGCGCACGGCGAGCTCGGCGAACGCGGTGCCGGGGACGAGCACCCGGCCCGCGACGACGTGGTCGGCCAGCCACGGGTGCCGGTCGAGCGAAAGCCGCCCGGTGAGCAGGACACCGTCGTCAGCGGCGACGGACACCGCGGCGCCGAGCAGCGGATGATCGGCGGCGGCGAGCCCGGCGGCGGTGACGTCGGCGTCGCTTTCCTGGCCGAGCCAGAAGTACTCGTGCTGGAAGGCATACGTCGGCAGGTCGGTGAAGCTCCCGCTGCCACCGAGGTACGCGGTCCAGTCGACCGCGACACCGCGCGCGTGCAGCGCGCCGACCGCGGTGACCAGCTGCCGGGGTTCGTCGTGACCGCGGCGCAGGGCGGGGATTCCGCCGTCGACCAGCGCGCTGAGCACGGCATCCGGGCCGAGCTCGAAGAACTTCGTGACCCCGGCCGCCGTCAGGCGCTGCACCGCGTCGGAGAACCGCACGGTGTCGCGGACATGGGCGACCCAGTAGGCCGGGTCGGTCACGGGCGACGACATCGGGATGCGCGGCTCCGAGAACGTCAGTTCCCGCACCACCGCGGCGAAGTCGTCCAGCATCGGTTCCATCAGCACCGAGTGGAACGCGTGCGAAACGTCCAGACGCTTGGTCTTCCGGTCACTGAACCGCTCCAGGAAGGCGAGCGTCGGTTCCTCGGCGCCCGACAACACCACCGAAGAAGGCCCGTTCACGGCGGCAAGCGAAACGCCGTCCGGCAACTCGCCGAGTTCGCCCTCGGAGGCCTGGACAGCGACCATGACGCCACCCTCGGGCAACGCCTGCATCAACCGGCCACGCGCCGTCACCAGCTTCGCCGCGTCCCCCAACGAGAGAACACCCGCGACATGAGCCGCCGCGATCTCACCGATCGAATGCCCAGCCAGATAATCCGGCCGCACACCCCACGACTCCACCAACCGGAACAACGCCACCTCAAGCGCGAAGATCGCGGGCTGCGCGAACTCCGTCCGTGACAGATCCCCGATCTCCGGCAGCAGTGCGGAAACCTCGTCGTACGCGGCCGCGAAGACCGGAAACGCCTCATACAACGAGGCGCCCATGCCGACACGCTGCGAACCCTGACCGGTGAACAGGAACGCCAGTCCGCCCTCGGTGACCC
Source organism: Amycolatopsis thailandensis (assembly GCF_042723255.1). Lineage (NCBI taxonomy): Bacteria > Bacillati > Actinomycetota > Actinomycetes > Pseudonocardiales > Pseudonocardiaceae > Amycolatopsis > Amycolatopsis thailandensis. Next base: position 14,303 of record NZ_JBHXJK010000021.1, on the reverse strand, counting down.
GAGTCGCGGTCACGTCGGCCAGACCCGCCGAAAGGGATTCCCAGTCGGTGCCCGTGACGACAGCCCGGTACGGCAGCGCCGCGCGCGTGGTCAGCGTGTGGGCGACGTCGATCGGCTCAGCGGTTCCGGCGATCGACAACAGCCGGGACGCCTGCGCGATCAGCGCCGGTTCGGTGGCCGCGGACAACAGCAGCGGCACGACGGCGGGCGCGTCCCCGGCAACGGGGATCTCCGGGGCGGGGGCCTGTTCCAGCACGACGTGCGCGTTGGTCCCGCTGATCCCGAACGACGACACCGCCGCCGAGCGCGGACGCCCGGTCTCGGGCCACGGCGTGCGTTCGGTCAGCAGCGAGACCGGTCCGGCGGCCCAGTCGACCTCGCGGCTGGGCGTGCCGACGTTCAGGGTGGGCGGCAGGACACCGTGGCGCATCGCCTCGACCATCTTGATGATCCCGGCGACGCCGGCCGCGGCCTGCGCGTGCCCGAAGTTCGACTTGACCGAACCGAGGAACAACGGACGCTCGCGGTCACGGCCGTAGGTGGCCATCAGCGCTTCGGCCTCGATCGGATCGCCCAGCCTGGTCCCCGTGCCGTGCGCCTCGATGGCGTCGACGTCCGAAGTGGACAGTCGGGCGTCGGCGAGCGCGGCACGGATCACGCGTTGCTGCGACGGGCCGTTCGGCGCGGTGAGCCCGTTGGACGCGCCGTCGGAGTTCACCGCGGTTCCCCGCACCACGGCGAGGATCCGGTGTCCGTTGCGCTGGGCGTCGGACAGCTTCTCCAGCACGAGCATCCCGACACCCTCGGCCCACGCGGTGCCGTCGGCGTCGTCGGAGAAGGACTTGCAGCGGCCGTCGGGCGCCAGGCCTCGCTGGCGCGCGAAGTCGACAAAGATACCCGGCGATGCCATCAGATTGACGCCGCCGGCGAGGGCGAGAGTGCACTCCCCCGCGCGAAGCCCCCGCACCGCGGCGTGCACGGCGACCAGGGACGACGAGCACGCCGTGTCGATCGAGACCGCCGGGCCCTCCAGGCCGAGCTGGTACGCGATCCGTCCGGAGTGGACACTGCACGTGGTGCCGGTGAGCAGGTAGCCGTCCACCGTGTCGCCCGGGTTGTGCAGGCGCGGCCCGTATTCCTGCGCGGAAACGCCGACGTAGACACCGGTGGGGCTGCCGCGCAACGCGGCCGGGTCGAGGCCGGAGCGTTCGACGGCCTCCCAGCCGACCTCCAGCAGCAGCCGCTGCTGCGGCTCCATGGCCAGCGCCTCACGCGGCGAGATCCCGAAGAACTCGGCGTCGAACCCGGCCGCGCCGGGCAGGAAACCGCCGGTGCGCACGTAGGTTGTCCCGCGCCGGTCGGGGTCGTCGTCGAACAGGCCGGAGGTGTCCCAGCCACGGTCGGCGGGGAACTCGCCGATCCCGTCGCGGCCGGATTCGACCAGATCCCACAGCGCGGCGGGGGTGTCGGCCCCGCCGGGGAACCGGCAGGCCATGCCGACGATCGCGATCGGCTCGTGCCGTCCGTCCTCGGCGTCACGCAGCCGTTCCCGGGTCCGGTGCAGGTCCCCGGTCACACGCTTCAGCAGGTCGAGAAGCTTCTCTTGGTCCGCCATCACACCCTCGCTGGTCAGAAGATCTCGTCGGTGATGAAGCCGAAGACCTTGTCGACAGCGGCGTCGAAGAGCAGGTCGTCGAACTCGTCGTCCTTGTCTCCGGCCGCGTAGGACAGCAGCAGCTTCTTCAGCGGCTTGGCGACCTTCTTGCGGTCTTCGGGTTTCAGGTCGCCCAGGCGTTCGCTCAGCCGCTCGATGTCGGCGAGCACCTCGGCGACCGCTTTCTTGTCCGCCATCAGGAAATCCCCAATTCAGTGGCCAGGAAGTCGACGACTTCGTCCGCGGTCGCGTCCTCCAGCCGCCCGCCGACGTCGGTTCCCGTCGTGGTGAGGCCGTCGAGCAGCGCCCGGAGACGTCCGGTGACCGCTGTCCGGCCGTCGTCGTCGACCCCGGCCAGGCGCGCTTCGAGCGCGTCGAGTTCGGCCAGCACGGCGTCGGCCGCGCTGAGCGACGGCGGGGCCAGTTCGGCCAGCAGATGCGCGGCCAGCGAGGCGACGGTCGGATGGTCGAAGACGGCGGTGGCCGACAGCCGCAGCCCGGTGACGCCATTGATCCGGTTGCGGAGTTCGACCGACGTCAGCGAGTCGAATCCGAGGTCCTTGAAGGCGCGCGCCGGGTCGATCATGCCGCCCGCCTCGTGCCCGAGGACGGCGGCGGCGTTGTGCCGCACCAGATCGATCAGCAGCGCCGTGCGTTCTTCGTCGGGCAAAGCGGTAAGCCGTTCGGCGAGCCCTGCTCCACCGTTCGACGAGGGGCCCGCCGCGCGCCGGGTGGCGACCTTCGCGAGGCCACGCAGGACCGGCGCCACCTCGGTGGTCCGGGCGTGGGCGCGCAACGCCGCCCTGTCTACCTCGATCGGGAGGACGGCGGTGAACCCACCGTCGAGAGCGGCGTCGAACAGGGAAAGCCCGGTCTCCGCGGTCAGCGGCGGCAGACCTTCTCGGGCCATCCGGTCGACGTCGTGCTCGGCCAGCCCGCTACCCATTCCTTCCCGCCAGAGGCCCCACGCGAGCGAGACGGCGGGTAAGCCGCGTGCGCGACGCTGGACGGCGAGCGCGTCCAGGAACGTGTTCGCGGCGGCGTAGGAGGCCTGGCCGGCGGAGCCGACGATCCCGGACACCGAGGAGTAGAGCGCGAACAGCGCGAGGTCGTGGCCGAGGGTCAGCTCGTGCAGGTGCCAGGCCGCGTGCACCTTGGGGCGCAACACTTTCGCGAGCCTTTCGGGGGTCAGACCGGTCAGTACGCCGTCGTCGAGGACGCCCGCGGTGTGCACGACACCGGTCAGCTCGACACCGTCCAGCAGGTTCGCGAGCGCGTCGCGGTCGGCGACGTCGCAGGCCACGATCCGGACTTCGGCGCCCAGGCCGGTGAGCTCGTCGGCGAGTTCGCCCGCGCCCGGCGCGTCCGGACCGCGACGGCTGGTGAGCAGCAGCTTGCGGACTCCGTGCGTGGTCACGAGATGCTTCGCGACGAGCGCGCCGAGTCCGCCGGTGCCACCGGTGACGAGCACCGGCCGCTCCGGGTCGAGGGCTCGCGGCACCGTGAGCGCGACCTTGCCGATGTGCCGGGCCTGGCTGACGAACCGGAACGCGTCGGGCGCGTGCCGGACGTCCCAGGTCCGCACCGGCAGCGGCGTGAGCGCGCCTTTGTCGAACAGGGCGATGAGCTCGGCCCAGATCTCGGCGGTGCGCGTCTTCCCCGCTTCGATCAGGTCGAAGGCCTGGTAGGCGACGTTCTCGGGAGCGCGGACGTCGGTCTTCCCCATTTCGAGGAAGCGGCCGCCGGACGCGGTCGCGGCCAGGGAGGCGTCGACGAACTCGCCCGCGAGGGAGTTGAGCACGACGTCGACCCCGCGTCCGCCGGTGGCGGTCCGGAAGGCCTCGGCGAAGTCGAGGGTCCGAGAGGAGGCGATGTGGTCCGCCGTCAGTCCGGCGGTGCGCAGGACGTGCTGTTTGCCTTCGCTCGCGGTGCCGTACACCTCCGCGCCCAGGTGGCGCGCGAGCTGGGTCGCGGCCATCCCGACCCCGCCGGCGGCCGAGTGGATCAGGATCGACTCGCCTGCCTTGAGCCCGGCCAGGTCGACCAGCGCGTAGTAAGCGGTCAGGAAGACCAGCGGCACGGTCGCGGCCTGCTCGTCGGTCCAGGCGTCCGGGACCCGGGTGAGGAAGGGGCGCTCGCCGACGGCGACCGGGCCGATCCCGCCGTGCACCATGCCCATCACGCGGTCGCCCGGCGCCAGATCGGTCACCGCGGCGCCGGTGGCCAGCACGGTCCCGGCGACCTCGCAGCCCAGCGGCCCGGCCTCGCCCGGGTACATGCCCAGGACGTTCAGCACGTCGCGGAAGTTCAGCCCGGCCGCGCGTACGGCGATGCGGACGTCGTCCGGTCCGAGATCCGGCTCCTCGATCGGTGTCAGCGCGAGGTTTTCGACCGTGCCCTCGCCGGATTTGTCGAGCCGCCACGGTCCCTCGGGTGCCAGGAGGACGCCCGCGCCCGCCTCGGCGATCCGTGGGACGAGCGGAACGCCGTCGCGCACCGCGACCTGCGGTTCCCCGGTAGCCACGGCCATCGGCACGTCTTCGGCCTCGCCGTCGACGAGGACGAACCGGCCCTGGTGTTCGGCCTGCGCGCTGCGCACCAGACCCCAGATCGAGGCGGCGGCCGGATCGGTCGCGTCCGGTCCCGCCGCGTGTCGTGTGTGGACGACCAAAGTGGACTCGTCCCTGGCCAGCCAGTCCTGGAGCACTTCCAGCACCCGGGTGCCGAGCTCGTGCGTGGACGTGATCGGGTCGCCTTCCGGCAGCACCGACAGCACGGCGGGCTTGCCGGGGACGACCTCGGGATACGCGGTGCACGCCACCGGTTCCGCGGCCGCGACCGGCGTCCAGTCCACAGTGAACAGGCCGGTGGGAAGCTCACGTCCACGTGCGGCAGGGCGTCGGACGACCAGCGAGCCGACGCTCAGCACTTCGGCGCCGGACGGATCGACGGCGACCAGTGAAACGGTGTCCTCGGCGTGGAAGGTGATCCGCAGCCGCAACGCGGTCGCGCCGCTCGCCCGCAACCGGACGTCCGACCAGGAGAACGGCAGTCCTCCGGCGGTGTCCGCCGACTCGCGGAAGAACATCGCGTGCAGCCCGGCGTCCAGCAGAGCCGGATGGATGCCGAAGCCCCCGCCCTCGTCGGCGGAGAGCTCGACTTCGGCGTGGACGTCGTCGCCGTCGACCCACACCGATCGCAGGCCGCGGAACACACCCTCGTAGTCGAAGCCGGGCAGGTCGTCGTAAAAACCTTCCAGGGGCTGGGATTCTCCCGGAGGCGGCCACTGGACGGTCAGGGCGGCGGCATCGCTGTCAGGGACAAGCGTGCCGTTCGCGTGCCGCGTCCAGTCCTCGCCGCGCTCCGGTCGCGAGTGGACGGTGACCGCGCGGCGGCCGTCGTCGTCCGCGGCGGCCACCACGACCTGGACCTCGACCGGCGCCGAAAGCACGAGCGGCGCACCCAGGGTCAGTTCTTCGACGCGGCCGCAGCCGGTCTCGGCGCCCGCGTGCAAGGCCAGTTCGAGGAAACCCGTGCCGGGGAACAGAATGTCGTCGCCGACCCGGTGACCGCTCAGCCACGGCTGGTCGGTCGCCGAGAGCCGGGCGGTGAAGACCGTGTCGCCGCCGGGAACCGCGACCACCGCGCCGAGGAGCGGATGTTCGGCGCGACGCAGGCCGAGCCCGCGCGCGTTCCCGCCGGGGCCAGGAGTGAGCCAGTACCGCGACCGCTGGAACGGGTACGTCGGCAGGTCGATCCGGCGGCCGCCCGGGGCGAGCGCGGCGAAGTCGACGTCCACCCCGCGCACGTAAGCCGTGCCCAGCGCGGTCAGGATTTCGGGAACTTCAGGCCGGTCGCGGCGCAGCAGCGGGCGCGCCACGCCGTCGTCGACCAGCGACGACAGGACGCCGTCCGGGCCCAGTTCCAGGTAGGTGCCGCAGCCTGCGTCACGCAGGACGCGCAGCGCGTCGGCGAACCGGACGGTCGCTTCGACGTGCCCGATCCAGTACTCGGCCGAGTCGTGCCCGCCGATCTCGCCGGTGACCGTCGAGACGATCGGGAGGTTCGCGGGGTGGTAGTCGGCGAGCCTCGCGATCCGGGCGAAGTCGTCGAGCATGTCCCGCATCAGCGGCGAGTGGAAGGCGTGGCTGACGTTGAGCCATTTGACCTTGCCGTCGAAGCCCGCGATCGCCGCCTCCAGTGCGGCACGCGCGCCGGACAGCACGACGGCCTCCTCGGCGTTGACCGCCGCGATTCCGGCCTCACGCTCGTGCCCGAGCAGCAGCGCGCGAGCCGTTTCTTCGTTGGCGCGCATGGAAACCATCGCACCGCCGTCGGGAAGCTCGCGCATGAGCCTGCCGCGCGCGGTCACCAGCATCGCGGCGTCCGACAGCGACAGCACGCCCGCGACGTGCGCGGCCGCGAACTCCCCGACCGAATGCCCGCACAGATAAGCGGGGGCGACACCCCAGGACTCCAGCAGCCGGAACAGGGCGACCTCGACGGCGAACAGCGCGGGCTGCGCGTAATCGGTCCGGTCCAGCAGCGCCGGGTCCGCGCCGCCGAACACCACATCCCGCAGCGGCGGGTCGAGTTGCAGGTCCACGTGGGCGCAGACCTCGTCGAAAGCCTTGGCGTAGCCGTCGTACGCGTCGTAGAGCTCACGGCCCATCGCGATCCGCTGGGTGCCCTGTCCGGTGAAGAGGTACGCGAGGTCGCCGGGCTCCTGGAGAGGACCGCCCCGCAGGACGCGGTCGTCGAAAGCGGTCAAGGCGTCCGTCAGGCTCGCCGCGTCCGACGCGACGACGAAGGCGCGTTCGGCCAGCGTCGCGCGGGTTTTGGCCAGCGAAAAAGCGAGGTCCGTCGGATTGGCTTCGACGGTGGCGAGCTGGGCCGCGTGGGCGCGCAACGCGTCTGGATCGGCGGCCGAGAACGCGACGGCGACCGGTGAAGACGCCGGGGGCACGGGCTCCTCGGGAGCGGCGAGCGCCGGTTCTTCGAGGATCAGATGGGCGTTGGTACCGGAGATGCCGAACGACGAGACCGCGGCCCGGCGCGGTTCCTCGCCGCGAGGCCACTCCACCGGCTCGGCCAGCAGCGAGACCGCGCCGGACGACCAGTCGACCGCCGGGGTCGGCGTGTCGCCGTGCAGGGTACGCGGCAGCCGATCGTGTCGGAGCGCCATGATCATCTTGATCACCCCGGCCGCGCCCGCCGCGGCCTGTGCGTGCCCGATGTTGGCCTTCACCGAACCCAGCCACAGCGGCGTTTCCCGATTCTGGCCATAGGTCGAGAGCAGTGCTTGCGCCTCGATCGGGTCGCCGAGGGTGGTCCCGGTCCCGTGCGCCTCGACGGCGTCCACAGTGGACGCGCCGATTCCGGCGTCGGCCAGCGCCGCGCGGATCACCCGCTGCTGCGACGGGCCGTTCGGCGCGGTGAGCCCGTTCGAGGCGCCGTCGGAGTTCACCGCGCTGCCGCGGATCACCGCGAGAATCGGATGACCGTGGCGCTCGGCGTCGGAAAGCCTTTCCAGGACGAACATCCCGGCGCCTTCGGCCCACGCGGTGCCGTCCGCCGCGGCCGAGAACGGCTTGCAGCGCCCGTCCGGCGCCAGACCGCGCTGATGTGAGAAGGCCACGAACGGACCGGGCGTGCCGAGCACCGCCACCCCGCCCGCCAGCGCGAGGCCGCATTCACCGCTCCGCAGCGCACGGACCGCGAGATGGAGGGCGACCAGCGAACCGGAACAGGCGGTGTCGACGGTCAGTGCGGGCCCTTGCAGGCCCAGAATGTACGCGATCCGGCCGGAGACGACGCTCGGCGCGCTGCCGGTGAGCAGGAGGCCGTCGAGGCCTTCGGGCGCGTCGGCCAGGCGGGTGCCGTATTCCTGCGGCTCGACACCGACGAACACCCCCGTCCGGCTGCCGGTCAGGGTCCCGGCGTCGATCCCGGCGCGTTCCAGGGCCTCCCACGCCGTCTCCAGGGCCAGGCGCTGCTGCGGATCCATCGCGAGCGCCTCGCGCGGCGAGATCCCGAAGAACCCGGCGTCGAATTCGGCCGCGCCGGGCAGAAACCCGCCGTGGCGCACGTAGGTCCGGCCCGGCACTCCCGGCCGGGGGTCGTACAGGCCGTCGACGTCCCAGCCTCGGTCGCGGGGGAACTCCGTGACGACGTCCCGGCCTTCGTCCACCAGGGACCACAGGGCGGCGGGCGAATCCGCGCCACCGGGGAACCGGCAGCCGATGCCGACGATCACGATCGGCTCGCCGGAGGCCGCTTCGCCTTCCGCTGCGGCGGCGGACTCGGCTCCGAAGAGACACTCGTCGAGGAAGTCCGCCAGCGCCTCCGGCCCGGGATGGTCGTAGGCGAGGGTCACCGGCAGGTCGAGCCCGGTTTCGGCGCTCAGCCACGCGTGCAGCTTCACCGCCAGCAGGGAGTCGAACCCGAGGTCGGCGAAGGTGCGGCCGGCCGGGAGCGGCCCGTCCAGCACCGCCGACGTCGCCCGTCGCACCAGGCCCAGCAGCGTCCGGCGCCGTTCGGCGCGCGGCCTGCTTTCCAGCCGTCGCAGGGAATCCAGCTCGGTCATGCGCGCACTCGCCACCTCGGGTCGCCTGGCACAGGGAAGTCGCGGTCCAGCTAGCCACAGGGGCCGTCGCGGCCGGGACGGAACTGTTCCACCGCCGGGTAACCGCCCGCTCCCTGCCGGGTTTCCGGGTCGTGGACAAGCGGTGGAAAAGGTATCCAGCGCCCCTGATCGGAATCGTTAACGTGGCTTTCGGCGAACCGGATTTCACCGTTGAGACCCGTAGCCGCACGAGAACGCCGGCGTCCGCCGTGCCGGCCCGGGGTCGTCAGCGCGACGCCAGAACTAGTGCCGGAGGTAACGCCGATGACCATGTCTCCCGTCGAAGAACGCGTCCTGCCCCGCCAGCGGGCCGAGGCGGCGCCGCCGACGAGCATGCTGTGCCCCGATTTCCCGTTCGCCTACGACGACTGGATCCGCCATCCCGCCGGAATCGGCCGGGTACCGCGCCAAGCGCACGGCACCGAGGTCGCGGTGATCGGCGGCGGCCTGTCCGGGATGGTGGCCGCTTACGAGCTGATGAAGCTCGGCCTGAAGCCGGTGATCTACGAGGCCGAACAGCTGGGCGGCCGGATGCGCTCGGTGAGCCTGCCCGGCTACCCGGACGCCGTCGCCGAACTGGGCGCCATGCGCTTCCCGCCGTCCGCCGGGGCGCTCTTCCACTACATCGACAAGGTCGGGCTGGAAACGACGCCGTTCCCCAACCCGCTCTCCCCCGCGTCGCCGAGCACGGTGATCAACCTGCACGGCGAGAACCACTGGGCCCGCACGTCCGCCGACCTCCCGCCGGTGTACCGCGAGGTCAACGACGCCTGGACGAAGACGTTGCAGGAGCAGGCCGACATGTCGCTGATGGAGGACGCCATCCGGCGCCGCGACATCTCGACCATCAAGGCACTGTGGAACCACCTGGTCACCAAGTTCGACAACGTGTCGTTCTACGGCTTCCTGACCTCGTCCCCGCTGTTCTCCTCCTTCGAGCACCGCGAGATCTTCGGGCAGGTCGGCTTCGGCTGCGGCGGCTGGGACACCGACTTCCCCAACTCCGCGCTCGAGATCCTGCGGGTGATCTGCACCGACACCAGCGACGAGCACCACCGGATCATCGGCGGCTGCCAGCAGCTGCCGCTCGGCCTGTGGGCGGACGAGCCCGCCGACCTCGAATACTGGCCGTCCGGCACCTCGCTGAAGAGCCTGCACGGCGGCGAGCCGCGCCCGGCGGTCGTGCGGATCGACCGGACCGGCCGCGGGTTCACCATCGAGGACGCGAACCGCGACGTGCGCACCTACCCGGCCGCGATCTTCGCCGCGCAGAACTGGAACCTGCTCTCGGGGATGAAGAGCGACGACTCCCTGCTGCCGCAGCCGGTCTGGACCGCGCTGGAGCGCACGCACTACATGGGCGCGTCGAAGCTGTTCGTCATCACCGACCGGCCGTTCTGGCTCGACCAGGACCCGGCGACCGGGCGGGACGTGATGAGCACGACGCTCACCGACCGCATCCCGCGCGGGGTCTACCTGATCGACAACGGCCCCGACGAACCCGGCACGATGCTGCTCTCCTACACCTGGAACGACGACTCGCTGAAGGTCGCCTCGCTGACCCCGGACGAGCGGCTCGACGTGATGCTGGACGCGCTGGCCAAGATCTACCCGGGCGTCGACATCCGCTCGCACATGATCGGCCCGCCGATCGCGATCACCTGGGAGACGCAGCCGCATTTCAAGGGCGCCTTCAAATCCTGCCTGCCGGGCAGCTATCGCTATCAGCGGCGGCTGTTCACCCAGTTCATGCAACGCGGCGCCGCCGAGAACCACCGCGGCTTCTTCCTCGCCGGCGACGACGTCGCGTGGATCGCCGGTTTCTCCGAGAGCGCGGTCACCACCGCGCTGAACGCCGTGTGGGGCGTCGTCGAGCACCTGGGCGGCGGCACCCATCCGGACAACCCCGGTCCCGGCGACGTGTTCGACGAGATCGCCCCGGTGAGCCTGGATTGACAGCGGAAAGGACTTCCCCATGTTCGCGAAGATCTATTCCCCCGACGCGGTCACCGGCGGCGCGGCCTTCGAACAGCAGGCCCTCCGCGTCGCCGAAGTACTGCGGGACCGGGGCGTCGGCTCCGGTGACCGTGTCCTGCTCAAGGCCGACAACACGCTGGCCTATCTGACGATCCTCGTCGCGCTGATGCACGTCGGCGCGTCGGTGGTGCTCGTCGACCACATGGAACACGCAGATCGCACGGCCGAGACGATCGCCGGTTCGGGTGTCGTGCTGGCCGTCGTCGACGACGACGCGCCGATGCCGCCGGACGCGCCCGTGGCCTACACCTACGAGATCATGGTCGCCGCCGCCGACCGGACCCCGACCGATGTCCGCTTGCGGTTCGACGTCTGGGAAAAGCTGCCCGACAGTCTCGTCATGTGGTCGTCCGGTTCGACCGGTGTCCCCAAGGGAGTCGCGAAGAACGGCGCGCGGTTCCTGAAGAACCTGGAACGCAACGCGGATCTCGTCGGCCACGTCGCCGACGACGTCCTCCTGCCGCTGCTGCCGTTCAACCACCAGTACGGCCTGTCCATGGTGATGATCGCGTGGCTGCGGGACTGCTCGCTGGTGATCGCGCCGTACCGCCGTCCGGACCGGGCGCTGCGCCTGGCCGGACGCGCCGGGGCGACGGTCGTCGACGCGACGCCGTCCACCTATCGCAGCCTGTTCAACATCATCGGCAAACGTCCTGCCCTCAAAGCGGAATTCTCCCGCGTGCGCATGCTGTGCAGCGGCGCCGCCCCGCTCGAACCCGGGGTCGTCGACCAGTCGGAAGAGCTGTTCGGCATGCCGCTGCTCGACAGCTACGGCAGCACCGAGATGGGCAACGTCGCCTTCGCCAACATCGGGAATCCGCGCGGCTGCGGGCAGATCGTGGAGGGGCTGACGCTTCAGGTCCGCGCCGACGACGGCACCGTGCTGCCCCACGACGAGGTCGGCGAACTGTTCGTGCTCGACCCGGATCTCATGGAGGGCTACCTCGACGCCACCGGCCAGGTGCTGCCTGCCGACCGCGGCTGGTACGCCACCGGCGACCTCGGCAGGCTCGACGCGGACGGGAACCTGTTCGTCGTCGGGCGCAAACGGGCGGTGCACCGCAACGGGCACACCCTGCACCCCGAGGTGATCGAGCATCGCTTGGCCGCCGACGGCTGCTCCGCGAAGATCGTCGCGCTCCCCGACCAGCGTCGCGGATCGAGCCTGGTGTTCGTCGTCGAGGACGACGCACAACGGGACTCGCGTTATTGGCGTGACCGGATCTGCGGTGTGCTGCCGCCCGCCGAGCAGCCGAACCGAGTCCTCGTCACCGATCAGTTCCCGTTGAACCGCAACGGGAAACCGGACCGGAAGCGGCTGGAGCAGTTCGCCGCCGCCGAACAACTCTGATCCCCACCACGAAACTGGGTGCGCACTGTGGGAAATTCCACCGATGCCGTCCTCTTTCCCGGCATGGGCCCGGCCCGTGCTGCGGAACTGGGCCGGTTCCTCGTCATCGATCCCCTGGCCCGGCGCCTGCTCGGCGTGGCAGAGCACGCGCTCGGGCGCTCCCTGCTGGATCCGCTCGCCAGAGCGGACGAGGAGTACAACGAGCACACCCAGATCGCGTTCGTGCTCGCGTCGCTGGCGCTGGCCGAACGCGCGGAGCGGGAGCACGGGCTGGTGCCGGTCGCGGTCGGCGGCGCCAGTTTCGGTGAACGCGCCGCCGTGGTCCGCGCCGGTGCCCTTCCCGTGCCGGATCTCGTCCGGCTCGTCGACGCCGTCGCTCGCCGGGAACGGGAGTACTTCGAGACGTCGCACCAGGATCTCGTCAGCCAGTTCATCGTGCGTACACCGGAACCGGCGCTCGGCGAGATCCTCGACGGGATCGGCCACGAGTTGTCCGGCCGGTTCGACGACGAGGTCCATCTGGTGACCCTGCGCGAGTCCGAATTGGACGAATTCGTCCGGCGGGTGCGGGCGGCGGGCGGGTACGCGCTCACGACCATGCGTCCCGCGGCCCACGCGCGGATGCTCGGCGGCCTGCGCGACAGGCTGGCGGAAGAGGTCTTCGGCGGGTTCGGATTCGCGGATCCGGTCCTGCCGATCGTGTCCGATCAGGACGGAGAGCCGATCCGGACCGGCGACGAGGCCGCGTCGCTCCTGCTGGAGTCGACGGTCAACGCGGTGCGGCTGCCGGGGCTGGTCCACCGGTTCGCCGGGCTCGGCGTCGGCCGGGTCCTCGTCGCCGGCCCGGACCACCTGCTGCACCGGCTGCCCGGGCTGACGTCGGCGTTCACCCTGCTGCGCGCCGACCTCAAGGACACCTGGAAACCGAAACCCCGGCCCCGGCTGCCCGAGGCGGTGGCCGCATGAGCAAGGCACGCGACATCGCGACGATCATGGTGTCCTGCCTGGCGCAGCTGATGGTCGCGATCGACATGACCGTGCTGCATCTGGCGGTCCCCGCGCTGACCACCCAGCTCGGCGCGTCGGCCGAGGAACTGCTGTGGATCGCGGACGTCTACGGCTTCGCCATGGGCGGCCTGCTGGTGACGATGGGCAACCTCGGCGACCGGTTCGGCAGGCGGCGGGTGCTGCTGATCGGGGTGACCGCGTTCGCACTGGGCTCGTTGGTGGCCGCCTACGCCCCGAGCTCCGAGACGCTCATCGCGGCCCGCGCGCTGCTGGGAATCGCGGGCGCCGCCGTGCTGCCCTCGACGACTTCGTTGCTGCGCGCGGTTTTCACCACTCAACGAGCGCGGACGGCGGCGGTGGGGGTCACCGCCGGGGTGTCGGCCGCGGGTTTCGCGATCGGCCCGATCGTCGGCGGTGTCCTGTTGGAGCATTTCTGGTGGGGCTCGGTGTTCCTGGTCAACATCCCGGTGGCGCTGCTGATCCTCGGCGCCGCCCGGGTCGTGCCCGAATCGCGGTCCAGCGGCAAACTGCGGCTCGACCTGCCCAGTGTGCTGCTGTCCATCGTCGGCCTGGTCGCCGTGGTGTACGCGCTGAAGGGCGCTTTCTACGTCGGCCTGTGGTACCCGGAGGTGCTCGGCGCTTTCGCGGTCGGTGGCGCGTCGCTGTGGTGGTTCGCGCGGCGCCAGCGACGGCTCGATCAGCCGTTGATCGACCTGGATCTGTTCCGGCGCCGTGGATTCTCCGCCTCGGTCGGCTCGAATCTGGTGTCGGTGTTCACGATGTCGGCGTTCGCCCTGATCTCCAGTCAGTACTTCCAGCTCGTGCTGGGCTGGAGCCCGCTGCGCTCCGGGCTGGCGTTCGTGCCGGGCGCCATCGCGGCGCTCGTCGCGGGCGGTGTGCTGGCGGCCAAGGCGGTGCGCCGGTTCGGCCGGGCGCCGACGGTCTCGGGCGGGCTGGCGCTGGCGTCGGTCGGCTTCGGGCTGTTCGGTGCGATCAGCACGGAGTCGCCGTACCTGCTGGTGCTGGCCGCGCAGGTCGCGTTCGGGGCGGGCGCGGGACTCACCCTGACCGTCACCGGCGACACCATCCTCGGCACGGTCCCGCGAGACCGCGCCGGTGCCGCGTCGGCGATCTCCGCCACCGCGTACGAACTGGGCGGCTCGCTCGGCATCGCGGTGGTCGGCAGCGTGCTGTCGGCGGTCTACCACGCCGAACTGACCCTGCCCGCCGGCGTGCCGCCCGATCTGGCCGCCCAGGTGCGGGAGTCGTTCAGCGCCACCGCGGCGGTCGCGACCGGCCTGCCGGAACCGGTGGCGACGGCGGTCCGCACGGCGGCCGAGGAGTCGTTCGTCGGCGGCATCCGGACCAGCATGCTCGGCAGCGCGGCGGTGATGGTCGTCCTCGCGGTGGTGGCGCTGCGGAGCCTGCGCGGAGTCCCGAAGGTGATCGAGACGGACGTACCCCCTCAACCCGACCCGGTGGCCGAGAGCACCCGCGGTTAGGCGACTGTCGTACTCGCTCGCCTACGTGCCGGCTTCGGAGGTTGTTGTGAAAGCCACGTTCGCAACGTTGAAAGTTGCGAACGTGGCTTTCACAACCCCACCGCCGCGCCAGGCCGGGGTGGTCGT